>JBKPJS010000174.1:0-3756 GCA_046730815.1 Acidobacteriota bacterium | reverse complement strand
GAAGAGACGTAATAGGCTGTTAGATCGAAGCGAGCATCGACCGTCTTAGTGGGTGATTGGGGATCCAACTGCTTCAGTTCAAAGTTGGTGATGGAAACGATGCGCTGGTAGTGGGCCAACTGTTCGAAGAATGCGCGGAGTCCGGCGAAGCCGCTGATAACGTTGACCTCGATCTTCTTTCCGCTGTAGTTGTCCTGTTGCAAGTCTTCCTTTGGATTGAAGCGGGTCAATATCAGGCCGCTGCTTTTTGCACGATCCTGAATTCCCTGTAGGACCATTGTCAGCTCGCGTTGTTCGGGCAGCAGTGCTTTCAACTCGGCGAACTCCTCTTCGCGTGCTTTGTAGGCGGCTTTGAAGTTGTTGAGGTTCTGCTGAACGATTTGTAATTGAGCGTTTCGCGGTCGCAACTGGGCGATCTCTTCTTCCATGGCTTTCGTTTCTTTGCGCGTGCCGCTGGTCACGAAGTACCAGAAGCCCGCGTACATGACGCCGCCGATCGCCAAAAACGCGACCAGTCGCAGGTACCATGGAAGAGCTGGAAGTTTGCCGAATTTCATCTCTTTACCCTCTACTTTTTCATCGCGACCTGATTCGCGGGAGCGGCCGCAGGTTGTTGTGACTGCGCCTTCGAAGCGCCAAAGCTTGCCTTCACGGTAAACACAACAACTTCGGGCTTGATCTCACTCGAATCAGCGGCGGCGCCGGGTGCAGGAGCAGGAGCGCCTTTAACCTCCGCCACTTGCTTGGCAGCTTGCCTCTGCGTCTCGATGTTGAGGTTGCTAAACAGACCGTTTGAGAATTCGAGACTCTGGCCAAACTTCGTTACTGAGTACTCATTTGGCGACTCACCTTTGATCGTTACTTCTCCATCTTTCTGCTCGATCGCCGTCAGGTAAAGACCGGGAACAGCATCAAAGCGAGCTTTAATTTCCTGAAGTACCGCGGTCGGACCCTGCTGCGACTCGCGCAACTTTTTAATCGCGTCAATGCGGGCCTGGACCTCTTTCGACTTCTTTTCCAGCTCCATCTGCTCTTTCTGAATTGCCAACATCTGCTGGTTAATGCGTTTTTGATTATCGAGTTCCTTCTGCGCCGCCGTGCGGGCCATGTTGGAACTCACGTAGTCGTAACCCATTCCCAGCACCACCAACCCAAACACTGTCAGCGCGAGCAACAAAGTCTGCATGCGCGGGCTGGCGACTTTGTCCTCAACCAGCGCGACGCCCTGGGGCCGATCCGTCACTGACTCGAGCAGGTTTATCTTGATCATGCCTCAACTCCTCTCAGAGCAAGACCGACAGCAACTGCCATCTCCGGAACGATTTCTCGCATGTAGTCCGGATCAAACTTTCGCGCATCAACTTCAATCTGCCGGAACGGATCGAACACTTCGACCGGAATCTCAAAACGGTGAGCTAAAAAGTCCGGCAAGCCAGGCAACTTCGAACCGCCACCCGCCAGCAATATCTTCTGAATCGCCGCCTCGTTCTCCTGTGCGGTCGTCCGGTAAAAATCGAAAGTCTTCTTTACTTCGAGCGCGAGAATGTCGGAAACAGTTTCAATGATTGGCTGGATTGGTCTTGGCTCAACACCTTCCGGCAATGCCATGCCGCGTTTCACAGCCTCTGCCTGTTCATAACTCAGGCCGAGTTCTTTCTGAAGGAGGCTCGTGTATTGACTCCCACCAACCGAAGCGTCTCTGGCGAAAATTGAACGCGTGCCGTTGAGGACGTTGATATTCATCGTCGACGCGCCGATGTTCAGCAGCGCGACGATTTCGCCAACCCTTGGCTGGTAGTTGACTTCGTAACAATTCTGGAGTGCGAACGCATCGACGTCGATGATTACAGGTTGTTTGCCGGCGAGCTGAATCGCCTGCTTTACGTTCGCGATCTTGTCGCTCTTGCACGCAGCCATGAGAACGTGCAGCGACTCCGATGATTTGCCGGTCAGTTCATAATCGAGGTTTACATCGCCAATATCGAAAGGTATGTGCTCCTCAGCGTGCCAACTGAACGACTCCTGCAATTCCTCCTGGCTCATCTGCGGCAACACAATGTTCTTCACGATCACTGAGTGACCGCTAACTCCGGCAGCAACGCGACTGGTGCGAATCTGGTGTTCGCTGAAGATGTGCGAGATTACGTTGGAGACGTTATTGAGCTCCATGATCTGGCCATCGACGATCGTGTCCGTCTGAAGGTTCTCGAATCCAAGGTTGAGAAGCTGCAAACCCGCTCCCTTTTTGCTGAGCTCAACAGCTTTGATGGCGCTCGAGCCGATGTCAAGACCAACAAGGTTCTTTTTCCCGGAGGCTTTTTTGAACATGTTAGCTATTCCTCACAGCAGCAGTCCGCAATCTGTTTCGCTGACGAAGCCGGGCACGCGCTTTTCGGGCTCGTGGCAGTTGTCGTTTGAGAATTTTTGCGGTCAGAGAGTCGGGTGTTTGTTTCAAGTTTGCCGTCCGTTTATCGGAAGAATCGTTAGACATGACATGAGCGTGCAGAGGTAGGGTCCCGGCAGGTGTCAACAGATGACTGTTGGAGAAGTTTGCTGCGGCAGGAATGAAGCTCATCGGAAACCCAGCCAAGTTGGTTCGAACCAACTTCTGTAGGCTTTGCGACCTCCGCTCACGCGAAGTGTGCCTTTATCGTGCTCCAAAAGATTCGCGGGACTGACCGCTGTTGAACCGGGTGGGCACCCGGCGAACGGCAGTATCTGCCGTCACCTGAGTGAGAGTACCTTAATGGGGCAAACAATGTCAATCGCTATTTTGCTACGTTTAACTCCAGGCCTTTCAGAGGTTAAAGGGAGAAACACTGGTGAGTCAATACTAGTTTCTGGAAGAAATCGAGACCAATTCCAGCTTTGTCGGGGCGGCCCTCCGCGGCCGCCCGTTGTGCAACCATGCGCGTTTCCAAGACGGGCGGCCACGGAGGGCCGCCCCTACAAAGAGTCTTTAACTTTGACGGTTTTTGCGGGTATGCCGACGACGATGTGGTTGGGCTCAACGTCGCGCGTGACTACCGCGCCGGTGCCGATCATTGCGTGATCGCCCACCTGCGTTCCGGCAAGAACGGTCGCGTGATAGGTTACGCGAACACCGTTGCCGATGCGCGTTCGCGGCGTGTAGACCTTGTGGATGTCGTAGACGTCGTGGCTGTGTGAATAGATGTTTACGTAATCCGAGATCGATACGTTGTCGCCGATGTCGATTCCGCCACGATCGTCGAGCAGCACGTGCCGGTGGACTACTACGTTGTTGCCGAATGACAGGTTGTAACCAAACGACCACTCGACGAACTGCCAGCACTTGAAATTTTCACCAACGCTACGAAAGATCAGCGGCGCGAGCATACGGCGGAAACGATGTGCGAGTAGTGAGTTTTGTCCGAGTGGCGAGCGATCGAACGCTTGCCACAACCAGATGAATGGCTTGCGCTCATTATAAAGCTTCGCGTCGATGTCAGTGTAGTATTCCGGCTCAGTAGTGATGTTACGCGGGTCAAAATTATGAAAGGCTGCGCGTGCGGCAGAGCTCAGGTTTTCGCGGTCCGGTTGAGAAACGCCAAAGTAGATTTCAAACAGAGTATCGCGGACGACTTCGTTGGGATCTCGTTTTCCATCTGTCAGCGACTTTTGTAACTCGATCAGGAAAGCGTGGTAGTCCTGTTCTGCCAGAGCCTGTGCGGACAATTCGCGATACGTCATAGGTCTGTCTCTTATACACATCTCCGAGCCCACGAGACATTGAGG
>JBKPJS010000173.1:0-2551 GCA_046730815.1 Acidobacteriota bacterium | reverse complement strand
GGTCAGAATAGCCCCTATCGGATTTGCGATTCCCTTCCCTGCGAGCGGCGGCGCGCTGCCGTGAACGGGTTCGAAGAGCGAGACTTTCCCCGGATGAATATTGCCTGAAGCAGCAAGTCCGAGCCCGCCCTGAATCGCGGCTCCGAGATCCGTCAGAATATCGCCGAACAAATTGTTACTCACGATCACGTCGTACTGCGCCGGGTCGAGCACCATGTACATCGCCATCGCATCGACGTATTGATGATTCGCCTCGATCTCCGGATAACCTTTCGCGACTTCTTTGAAAACACGTTGCCAAAGATCACCGCCGAAGCGTTGCACGTTCGACTTGTCAGCCATCGTCACGCGTTTACGTCCATTTACTCGCGCATACTCGAAGGCGGCGACGATAATTCGTTCCACACCGCGCCGCGTGCTGACGTCTTCCTGAATTGCAATCTCGTCTGTCGTTCCGTGTTTTAAAAAACCGCCGGCGGCGCAGTACGCGCCTTCAGTGTTTTCACGAAAGACGACGAAATCGATGTCCGCCGTTTTGCGGTTGAGCAACGGCGTGAGTCGATCGTTAAGCAGACGCACGGGTCGAAGGTTGATGTAAAGATCGAGCCCGCGGCGCATTCCGAGCAGGATGTCTTCAGCGTGTTTATTTGACGGCACTCTCGGATCGCCAAAAGCACCGGCGAGAATCGCGTCGAACTCCGCACTCAACATTTCGAGCGCACCGGGAGGCAAGCTAATTCCGTCGCGAAGAAACTTTTCAGCACCCCAGTCGAAGTCAACAAACTCGAGTTCGACAGCTTCGGTCTCCTGCAAGTGCTTCAGCACGCGAACAGCTTCGCGCACTACTTCAGGACCAATTCCGTCGCCGGGAATGACTGCGATTCTTTTCATAAAGTCAGACAGGATTGCAGGATTTACAAGATGAATATCCAAATTAAAAGGGCACACAGAGCACGGGTACACGTGTGCCGCGCAAAACTTTCTCAGCCGTTGACCCAAAGAGCAGTTCCTCCGCAGGCGTTGACTGCCCTCTTATCCCCATCACGATCATCGGCAGATCCAGATCGCGAGCAATCTTCAGAATCTCGACAAACGGAAGCCCGACAACGATCATCTTCTCGATAGTGACTTGACCCGTTTCCAATCCCTCGAGCACGCTGCTGAAGCTAGTCTCCGCCTGCTCCTTCAGACGGTTTCTAATGTCCTCAGTCGATCCCATTCCAGCCGCGACGACGCCCTGAATAAACTCTTCATCGACAACGTGAAGCAGCGTGAGATCGCCTTCCGGCGCGGCCATTCCCACAGCAACTTTGAGCGCGTTCACCGAACAAGGTGAAAAATCCATCGGAACCAGTATCTCAGGTGATGTAAGCATCGCTCTTAATTCTTTCTTCTTATTGTGGCACCTTTTGCTCTTTTGGCGGACCGTTCATAACGGTGGCAGCGATCTTCGGCAAACTCACCAACACCGTCTCGCCCACTACTTTCATACTCTGCGCCGACACCTTGTCGATAGTGTCGTCAGCCTTATGCCAGTGCGGATACGAGTTGAGTTGAATTAAATCCACTGAAGCTACTCCAGATTTGAGAAACGGTTCATGGTCATCACCGCCAACACCTTCCTCGCGATCGACAAAGATCTTGCCGTATCCGAGTTCGCGTCCGGTCTGCCAGACAATGTCTTGCAACCATCTTGTGCTCAAAGTGTCGCGACCCAATTCCTGATTCTTATAACCCATCATATCGAGCAGAATCAGCGCGCCAGTATCTGCGAGTTCCTTTCGACCCTGGAGTTGTGCAACATAGTGGCGGCTTCCGTACGTGTGGTCAGGATTGTCTTCATTCCCGCACTCATCCCAACCTTCACAAAGAGCCTCTTCACCGTCAAAGAACACGAGCCGGTAAGTAACCTTGGGCTTTTCCTTGATACTGCCGAGTACTCGTCCAATCTCGAGCAGCGTCGCAACGGACGCTGCCGGATCGTTTGCTCCAATGAAGTACATGTCTTTGAAATGCTTTGTGTCGTAGTGACTGGCGATCAGAATCACTGTCTTGGTTTCGCCGGGAATCTCGCCGACGATGTTCGCCATCTTCTTTTCACCTTGCGGAGTCGCGGCGCTGAAGTCATCGAGAGAAACCGTCAGTCCGTAAGACTTCAACTCGTTGACGATGTAAGCACGAGTCTTCGCAAGTTGCGGACTATCAGGCGGCCGGGGTCCGAAATCAATCTGCTTCCGCACGTGGTCCATCGCTCTCTCGCCGTTGAAAGCAGCTATGGTGGGTGTGTTGGCCGGCGTGGGACGCGAAGCGGTTGAAATACTTGCGCGCGGTCTGGGTGGTGGATCGTTCTTTGGACAAGCAGCGAAAAGCACCGGCATCAGCAACACAAGCGCCAGCACAATCACGTTTCGCTTGCTCATCGTTATTTCTTTTCGCTTTTTGCTCGCGCTCGGTTTGCGATTGCGTCGAACGTTTTAGCGCCGAACGCGAGTGGCTTCTCGATGGCGGAGTCGAAGGCCTCAGACATCGTGATAGCTTCTAACTGCAAAAG
>JBKPJS010000172.1:0-3145 GCA_046730815.1 Acidobacteriota bacterium | reverse complement strand
GGTTGAAAATGCCTTCGTTGACACCCTTTATTTACGCATGTTAGCGTATCTCGCGGCTGTTTGCCGGAGTTGGAAAGTGGAGTTTTGACAAAGGCTTAACTGAAAAGGCATTGTCCCGCTGCCCGCCGCTACGATTAAAAGCCGCCGACAACCGTTTTTAATGATACAAAAAGAGTCCTGATGGCTTTCGATAAAGCTAAGGTCCTAAAAGCCGCTGAGAAATTCCTGTCTCAGGGAAAGATCAACGCAGCAATTAAGGAGTATCGTCAAATCGTCGACAACGACGCTGACGATCTCACTACCTTGAACATGCTGGGTGATCTTTACGTACGCTCCGGCAAAAAAGAGGAAGCCGTTTCATGTTTTGAACGCATCGCCGAACACTACAGCGCACAGGAATTCAATCTCAAAGCCATCGCGATGTACAAGAAGATCGAGCGTCTACGCACGCGCGATCCGATTATCGCGCTCAAGCTTGCCGAGCTCTACGCCGCGCAGGCACTGGTCCACGACGCGCGGGCACAGTACCTCGTAGTTGTCGAAGCTTACACGCATTCCGGCGATAATAAGAAAGCCCTGGACATCCTGCACAAGATCGCCGATCTCGATCCCAACAACACCGAGATTCGACTGAAACTCGCGGACGGTTATCTCAAAGAGAACATGCGCCGCGAATCCGCCGCCGCGTTTGTGCAGGCCGCCAATCGCCTCCAACAGACAGCCGCGCACGACCGTGCTCTAGATGCTTACTCCAAAGCGTTGCAACTGGTGCGCGACGATCGAGAGGCCCTTCGCGGCATGCTCGAAACTCACATCGCGCGCGGCACAGCCGACGAAGCGGCCGAGGTGCTGGAGCGCGTAGTCGAAGGTCGCGAAGACGACAGCGAGCTCGTTTCAATGCTGGCTCGCGCTTATCTCGAAGCAGAAGATCCAAAGGGAGCCGAGCGGGCCACGTCGATGCTGATGGCGCAGGACGGCTCGAACTATACTCAGTTCCTTCCGGTCACTCGCCTTTATTCGAAGCAAGGTGAGATAGACGAAACGATCCGCATTCTCTCAACCATCATCGAGCGGATGCTCGCCGGACGTGAAGAGAGGGAACTGCTCGAACTGGTTAATCAGGTTCTGGAGCGTAATCCCGATCACGTCGCCGCGCTGAGAATGCTGGTGCGCATCCACTGGTGGCAACGCGACATGGACGCGTTACGCGCATCGCTCGAACGTTTGGCCGAGTCAGCCGAAGCATCGGAGCTGGTTGATGAAGAACGCTACGCGTTGACGCAGTTGGTGCGGTTGGCGCCGGACGAACAGCAATATCTCGATCGACTGAATCTGCTGGGTGGTTTGCAGGAAGAGACTGCGGAAGATTTTTCTTCTCCAGTTGAGACGGAGAATGAAATTCCGCAGTTTGAAACGTTCGCGATGGTCGAGGAGCAGGAGGAGTTTGGGCAGCCGGTTGTGGCTGATGAGTTTGAGACGAATGCTGCTTCGACGTTCGCCGATCCCACGGCTTCGTTTGCAGATCTCAACGAGGAGGAGTCTGCTCCCGGTTTTTCAAACGATTTTCAGGAAGTTGACTTCAGTATCGTCGCGCCGGCGGATAATCAACCGGCGACCGCTCCGGTTGATGAAGGGCGTCTCGAAAACGTGATGCGCCAGGAGCTCGAGAGCGTCGATTTTTACATCGCGCAAGGTTACTCGGACATCGCTATCGATACGCTTGAGATGCTCGAGCGGCAGTTTGGACCACGTCCTGACATTCAGTCGCGGCGTGAAAAGCTTGCGGCTCGAGATACGGAGCCGGTTGCCGAGGCATCGGCGGTGTTTGAGTTTGGCGGCGCGGAAGAGTTATCGGCGACGCCGGTTCATGAGACGATCGGTTTCGACACTGAGAGTGCGTACGCATCGCTGGCGAGTGATGGTGGCAACAATGTTGGAGCCGCCGCGCCGGCTGCGGCTGGAATCGATGCCGGACTGGCCGAGCTCTTTGAAGAGTTTCGTGTCGCCGAAGAGGGCGACGACGTTAAGGAAGATTTCGAAACTCATTACAACATGGGCACGGCCTACAAAGAGATGGACCTCATGGACGAGGCCATTCAGGAGTTTCAAACTTCGGCGAGTCTGGTTAAGGCCGGAGATGGAACGTCGCGATTTCTCCAGTGTTGCAACATGCTGGGCCATTGTTTCATTCAGAAGGGAATGCCGGAAGCTGCGGTGCTGTGGTTCAAGAAAGGACTCTCGGCGCCCGGGCACAGCGAAGACGAGTATCAAGCGTTGCGTTACGAATTGGCTTCCGCGTACGAACAACTTGGCGACTTAAAACACGCGCGAGAGTTTTATACAGAGGTTTACGGTGTCGATGTTTCTTATCGTGAAGTTGCGGAGAAGTTAAGTCAGTTGCGACAGAAGCAGGAGTAAAGCCGCAGATCTGCGGCCTTACCGAGATCGGGTTTGAGCCATGTCAGCGAAGTTAAGCGTCATTTTTTACATCATCCTCTGCATCGAGATCGGCATCTTTCTCACCGTCCTGCCCTGGTGGCCGCAAGGCATGTGGGGAATCAGCGATTGGGGCAACAACTATTTTCTGTTATATGCTGCCCGCAAGACGGGTATTCAGGGTCTCCAGGCAGTTGTTGCGTCTGGTTGGGTCCGTGGCGCCGTGAGTGGTGTCGGACTTTTGAATCTCGGAATTGCTTTTTGGGAGATCTTCCACTTCAAACAGACAGTCAGCGCGCTGCAAAACCAGACGAGTCCGAACAATGCTCGACCTTCCGATCATTTACCCGATAACGAGCGGAACGACGACCGCCCAGACAACTCCCGATGATCCGCAATTCTTAAGCATCCTCCGGTTGGTTCAAGCTGCTGTAGCCGCAGAGGTCCCTCTCTTCCAAATCCGTGAAAAGGCTCTACACGCCCGGGTTCTTTACGAGCTCACGAAGCGTGCTGCCGAAATTACGCGCGGCAGCAAGACACGACTGCTCGTCAACGACCGTTCCGACATTGCTCGCGCCGCCGGCGCGGCCGGCGTGCATTTGACGACGCATTCGTTGCCGGCGGAAGTGGTGCGAAAGATTTACGGTTCGGAGTTTTTGATTGGTGTTTCAACTCACTCGCTTCAATCGGCGCGCGATGCTGTGAAAGC
>JBKPJS010000171.1:0-4367 GCA_046730815.1 Acidobacteriota bacterium | reverse complement strand
CACATTGCATACACGGTGGGTGTTATGACAAGCGACAATCCCAACGCCATCGTCAATCCGCCGATCACCGCAATCGCCAGGGGTTGTAATAACTCTGAACCAGCCCCTAACGCCAGAGCCAGCGGCAGCATGCCGAGCATCGCTGCCAATGATGTCATTAATACCGGCCGAAATCGTCGCCGCCCCGATCGCAGTAGTGCTTCGCGCAAAGTATCTCCCGCAGCCAGATGCTCCTCGACCGCGTCGAGCATCAGAATCCCATTCTTGGCGACGATGCCGACGATCATGATCATTCCCATGAGGGAAACAACGTTCAGCGTCGAGCCTGTTATGAACAGTGCAAGCAACACTCCGCTCAACGCCAGCACGGCGCCAGTGACTATCGCTAAGGGATGCGCATAGGAACGAAACTCGATCAGCAGGGTAATAAAAACAAGGAGCACAGCCAAAACCAGCGCCACCGCCAACTCACGAAAACTGCCCTGTTGCTCCTGATAAAGCCCGCCATACTCAATCGTCATTCCCGGCGGCAACTTTACATCTTTTACTAGTTGACTCTGAATCTCCCCGATTGCCGTGCCCAGGTCTCTTCCTTCAAGACGTCCGGTGACCGCGACCATCTGCCGCAGGTTCTCACGCTCAATCTCCGCCTGCCCTTGGTCATACTCTACATCGGCTACCTGATCCATGCGAAACAATTGGCCAGATGAAGAACGGACTTGCAGGCCCCTCACCTTGTCGAGCGACGTCCGTACATCCCTCGGAAAGATCACTCGCACAGCAATCAACCGGTCCTGCTGCAAAATTGAAGAAGCAGCGTCACCCGACATTGCGGTCGTAATCGTGCCGGCGATGTCGTTCGCGGTCACGCCAAACTGAGAAGCGCGCAAAGGATCGACGTTGAAAGTTACGGCTGGACCACTGATGATGACGCCGCTCAGCGTATCGACCACACCGGGAACTTTTTTGATCGAGGCCTCCACTTCATCTGCTTTCGCCTGTAGCGCCGCGGCGTCTTCACTGAACAGCTTTACCTCGATCGGTTCGGGATTGCCCTGGAGATCTCCGATCACATCCGGCAGGATACCGACAAACTCGACCTCCAACGCTGGCTCCGCTTCCGCAATCTGTTCTCGTAGATCCGCAATGACTTCTTCCGTACTCCGTTTGTGACCTGGTTTGAGCTTGACCGCGAAGTCGCCCGTGTTCGGTTCAGTCACGAACAAACCCATCTCGAGTCCTGTTCGTCGCGAATAGCTTTCAACTTCCGGCGTCTTCAGCAACATCTCTTCGACGTGCTGGAGCATGCGATCCGTTTCGGCCAGCGACGATCCGGAAGGGGCAAGATAATCCAGCACAAACGCGCTCTCGTCGAACTCGGGCAAAAACTCTGAACCAAGCGAGCGATACAGAACATACGAACCTGCGAGCACAACGAGGATCGTGATTAGCACGACCCAGCGATTGTCGAGCGCAAAACCCAGCACCGATTCGTAACGTCGAATAATCGCTCCCAGGAACCTGCCGTGAGTTTCCTCGTTTTCGGGATCATTAGCTCGTTTGGCTCTGACGAATCGCTCGGCCAGAACCGGCGTGAAAGCAAGGGCAAGCACCAACGATGTGAGCAATGCGACCGACATCGTCAGGGCCAGTGAACGAAAGAACACGCCGGTGACGCCTGTCAATAACGTCAACGGAAGAAACACCACCACGGGGGTAATCGTCGAACCAATTATGGGAACGGTAATTTCGGAGACTGCACTCTGGACTGCTTCACGTCGTGACTGCCCGCGCGAGATATGAGTATAAATATTCTCGACAACCACGATCGCATCGTCGATCACCAACCCAATTGCCGCGGCGACGCCGCCCAGTGTCATCAGGTCAAAACTGAGTCGGGCCAGCCACATCGCCAGAAACGTGACCAGCACAGTTACCGGAATAACCAGAATCGCTACAAACGTGGTCCCCCAGTTACGCAGGAAGGCGTAAAGAATGGCCACGGAAAGCAGTAAACCGATAATGATCGAGTCGCGAACGGAATTGATCGACTCGCGCACGAGCAGAGATTGATCGTAATAAGCTGCGACACGCACATCCTTCGGAATTTGCCCGCGCATGGCCGTCAATGCCGCTTTTACTTCATCGGCCACAGCCACCGTATTCGCGTCCGGTTGCCGGTTGATATTTACGAGTGCGGCAGGATGACCGTCAGCAGTGACTATCGTGTATTGCGGTTCGACTCCGGCCGCCACTGTTGCGACATCGGCAACTGTAACCGGCGCATTATTCACAGTAGCCACGACGATGCCGTTCAGCTCGTCAGGTCGCTTTGCCTGGCCACTCACCAGCGCCAGCTCGAGTTGGTGGTTCTCTTCGATCAGGCCGGGCGAGACGATGATGTTCGAATTACGAATTGCCTCGACTACTTGTTGGCTGGAAACATTGTGCGCCGTTAATCGCTCAGGATCGATCGTGACGTGGAATTCTTTCGCTTTGCCGCCGGCGACGCCAACAATCGCCACGCCGGGCAAACGCGCAAGTTGTGGCCGCACAATGTAAGTCGCGAGATCGCGCAGCGTTGCTTCGTCACGTTTGTCCGAAGTAAGGCTATAGCCGGTTACAGGAAACACTGCGAACGTGAGGCGTTCTATATTCCGGATCTCGGCGGTCGGCGGCAGTGTCGCGAGCAGTTGTGACATGCGCGCCTGGACCAATTGCAGTTCGTCAATGATGTTGCCCTTCCAATCAAAATAAAGATTGATCTCCGAAGAGCCGCGCGCGGTCTTTGACTTGATTCGAGCAATGCCGGGAATTCCGTTCATCGCCTCTTCAATCGGGCGCGTAACGGAGACTAATGTTTGCGAAGCCGGCGCTTCGCCGTTATCGACGATGATTACGATTCGCGGAAAATCGGTTTGCGGGAAGACAGCGATGGGAAGCTGCCAGGCGGCGTAAAGACCGGCAGCGCAGAGCAGCGCCACGATTACGACGATGGCGCGAGCTTGATTTGAAACTAGACGCGCAAGCCTCATCAGTATTTAGCCACGGATTTATCCAGTCTCATCCGTGTTCATCTGTGGCTCGACCTTAGTTCCGTCAGGTAAAGCGTAGTTGCCTTCGATCACCACAGTTTCACCACCCTTAAGTCCTTCAACGATTTCAATCGTGTCGGCTGTGCGAATGCCAACTGTCACTTTCGTCTCATGGGCCACGTTCTCCGCATCGACCACCATTACCGTTCCTTCGTCGGCATTACTCGCTTCGAGTGTTACTGCCGAAGCCGGGACAACAATGGCGTCGTTCCTGGAGTTGGCAAAGACAGTTACTTGCGCAGCTCCATTGGCTCGCAACTTTCCTTCGCCGTTTCCGAGCGTCACCCAAACTTCAACAGTACGATTCGTCGGATCGCTTGCGCGACTGAGCAACGTGATCTGTCCTTTCATTTCTTCTGCTGAGGTGTCCGTTGGCAGAACTGAGGCCGCATCGCCCGCTTTGAGCTGCGCCACCACCGTATCTGCAAAGGGCGCCTTCACAATTACCGTGCTAATGTCGGCAATCGTGACCAGCTTCCCCCCGGCGGATGCGAACTCGCCTTCGTATTGAAACTGATCGGTAACGATGCCGGTGATCGGAGAGCGAATCGTCGCGTAGTTGAGTTGCGCGTCGAGCGTCGCGAGGTGTTGTTGCGCCTGCGCCGTTCGTGCTGCGGCGAGCGTACGATCGTTTGGATTCAACGATCGCGCCCGTAGCGCGACTGTCTGTTCCTGCAAACGCAACTCGTCTTCAGCGGTGATCAGGTCGAGTTGCGATGCTTCGAGATCCTTTTTGGAGATTCCGCCTTTCTCAAATAACACGCGACGGCGTTCGTAGACGGTGCGGGCGTTATTCACTTTGGCTCGCGCGTCGAGCAGTGCTTTCTGATCTTCAGCATTTGTCTTTGGAATCGTGCCGGTAACAAGGCTGCGCTCGTTCGCGCGCGCCTCGTTGAGCGCAGCGACGGCTTCCGCTCGCTGCGCCTGAAGGTCTCGTGACTCCAATACCGCGATGACTTCACCCGCGCGTACGACTTTGTTTTTCAGGAGCGCCATCTGCTTGATCTGCGCGCTGATTTTCGCGCCTACATCAGCCTTCTCGCGCGGCCAGATGGTGCCGACCGCTGTTACTTGCGCGGCAATTTCTCCTTTTTCAGCCTTAACGACCTTGACGCTTACGATTGGCGTGATTTCCGTCTCGGCTTCGGCTACGGATCTTTTCCAACGCCAAATGATCACCATGGCAAGCAGCACGACCAGCACTGAACCGGCGATCAGAACGATGTTTCGCTGTCGCACTATTCGCGCCCGTCGCTGTTCTGCCAAAAGCCG
>JBKPJS010000170.1:0-6043 GCA_046730815.1 Acidobacteriota bacterium | reverse complement strand
GCTCGCAGCTTCGCCTATCCACGAAGTCTTGATCGAAGAATCGATTCTCGGATGGAAGGAATTCGAGCTCGAAGTAATGCGAGATCTGGCGGACAATGTTGTGATCATCTGCTCGATCGAGAATTTCGATCCTATGGGTGTGCACACCGGTGATTCAATTACGGTTGCGCCGGCACAGACGCTTTCAGACCGCGAGTACCAGCAACTTCGCGATCTCGCCGTGACCATCATCCGTAAAGTTGGTGTCGAGACCGGTGGTTCGAATATTCATTTCGCCGTTAACCCGGAGGACGGCGACGTTCGCGTCATCGAGATGAACCCACGCGTTTCAAGGTCGTCGGCGTTAGCTTCAAAGGCAACTGGATTTCCCATTGCGAAGATAGCAGCCAAACTCGCAGTTGGTTACACGCTCGATGAGATTCCGAACGATATCACCAGGAAAACCCCGGCCTCTTTCGAACCCTCGATCGATTACGTCGTTGCGAAGATCCCGAAGTGGGACTTTGAAAAATTCCGTGGCGCAGAGGATGTGCTGGGCACACAGATGAAGTCAGTGGGCGAAGTGATGGCGATCGGTCGCACCTTCAAGGAAGCGCTCTTCAAGGGATTACGCTCGCTGGAATCAGTTAAGCCTCTGCGTCTCGAAGACGTCTCCGCTGATGAGTTGCAACGCAAGCTTGCGCGGCCAAACTCACAACGATTCTCGTATCTCACTTATGCCTTGCAAAACGGAGTGCCGATATCGGAAATCTATCGTGTTTCACGTATCGATCCGTGGTTTCTGGAACAACTCGATCAAGTGATGAAGATCCAGCGCGACCTGCAAGGTCTCAAGCTTGAAAACATCCCGGCAGATTTATTGCGCTCCTTCAAAGAGGTGGGTCTCTCTGATCGACGGCTGGCTTACCTCACTGAACGAACCGAGATTCAAGTACGCTCGCATCGTAAGCACACGGGTGTTGTTCCCGTTTTCAAACGCGTCGATACCTGCGCTGCCGAATTTGAATCCTTCACGCCATATTTGTATTCGACCTACGAATCCGAAGATGAAGCCGCTCCTACCAAACGACGTAAGATAGTCATTCTTGGATCCGGACCAAACCGTATCGGGCAGGGAATCGAATTTGATTACTGTTGCTGTCATGCATCGTTCGCGTTGCGCGAAGCGGGATTTGAAACGATCATCATCAACTGCAATCCCGAAACCGTTTCCACTGACTACGACACTTCAGATCGACTTTACTTCGAACCGTTGACATTTGAAGACGTGATGAACGTCATCGATTTAGAAAAGCCGGAGGGAGTAATCGTCCAGTTCGGCGGACAGACACCGCTGAACCTGGCGCTGCGTTTGCAACAGGCAGGCGCTCCGATCATTGGTACCTCTCCGGACGCCATCGATCTGGCTGAGGATCGCAAGCGCTTTGGCGCCTTGCTGGCCACTCTGCAAATCCCCCAGCCAGAGAACGGCATGGCGTCGACCAGCGAAGAAGCGAAAGCGGTAGCGGGCCGCATTGGTTATCCGGTCCTGGTGAGGCCCAGTTATGTGTTGGGCGGCCGCGCGATGGCGATTGTTTACGATGAGGAAAGTCTTGACCAATACGTACGCAACGCAGTCGGCTTTACTCCTGATCGTCCCGTCCTTATCGATCGCTTTCTCGAGCAGGCCGCGGAATTCGACGTCGATGCATTGGCAGATGCTTCCACCTGCGTGATTGCAGGAATTCAGGAGCACATCGAAGAAGCCGGCATCCACTCCGGCGACTCGTCGTGTGTGCTACCGCCGCTACGCATCGATCCCGATCACCTTGAAACCATGCGGCATTACACGCGCAAACTAGCCAGGGCACTATCGGTTCGTGGCTTGATGAACATCCAGTTTGCGATCAAGGACCATCGAGTGTACGTGCTGGAAGTGAATCCGCGCGCGTCTCGTACAGTGCCCTTCGTTTCAAAGGCGACCGGCGTGCCTCTCGTGCGAATTGCGGCACAGGTAATGGCGGGGAGGAGTTTGGCTGAGTTCGGACTGCCGCCCGATCTGACAGTCGATCGCTTCTTCATAAAGTCACCTGTATTTCCTTTTGCAAGGTTTCCGGGAGTAGATCCGATCCTTGGTCCAGAGATGCATTCGACTGGAGAAGTGATGGGTATCGGTAAGAGTTTTGGCGACGCTTATGCGCGCGCGATGACGGGCGCAGGACTAACGTTGCCGCGCAGTGGCACAGCCTTCATCAGCGTCAGTGATCCGGACAAAGGCCAGGCAGTTTTACTCGCGCGCCGGCTAACGCGTCTGGGTTTCAAGATTGTGGCCACGATAGGTACCGCAGCGCGGCTGCGCGAAGTCGGCATCGAGGTGGACACTGTATTCAAGGTGAATGAAGGAAGACCGAATATAGTGGACGACATCAAGCGCGGCAGCGTGGCGCTTATCATAAACACGCCGTTCGGTCAGACGTCGCGTTCTGATGAACAGCAGATCCGGCAAGCGGCACTGCAATACAACGTGCCTTGCGTAACAACCATGACCGGTGCCCGAGCGATTGTCGAAGCTATTGGTGCAAATAAAACCGACGGCATGCGCGACGTTCGATCACTCCAGGAACTTCATTCAACAATGAACGCCGAGGTATGCGCGGCTTAGTCGCATACGATCCATTAACCTCGATCAATCGTGCCGAACTTCGGCCCCATTTCCTCCGCCTGTTAATTAACGAACATTCTCAAAACCGGACATGGTCCAAACCTGAAAACTCAAGTCAATCGCTAAAACAACCCACGAATAACGCGTGCTGGTGACCAGGTCCGGCGGATCCTGTCTGTAAGGAAGTCACTTATGCGTTATCGACGAATTCCGCCGAGGCAAGTGGACCGCCCGCAGTACTTAGCCTCAATAGGAGGCCCCATGGATTTTGTGAAGATAAGACCAAGATACATATCCAAGCTCGATCAAGTTACCGGTCTGAATGCAGACGAACGGCAACAACTGAAGCCGGTGGCGGAAAGATTCGCGTTCCGCACCAACGAATACTATCAATCGTTAATCAATTGGGACGATCCGGATGATCCGATTCGGCGGATTGTGATGCCTCACGTTCAGGAGTTGGACGAATTTGGCGAAATGGATGCCTCCGACGAGTCTTCCTACACAGTTCTGAAGGGCTTAGAGCACAAATATGCAGACACTGCGTTGCTGCTCGTAAATAACGTTTGCGGTGCTTACTGCCGTTTCTGTTTTCGCAAGCGGTTATTCACGGACGGTAACGACGAGGTGACCAACGACATCACGGATGCCGTGAAATATATTGAGCGTCATCCGCAGATCAACAATGTTCTCTTGTCGGGTGGCGATCCGATGATCATGTCGACGGGTAAGCTGGAAAGGATCATCCAGCAACTGCGGGAAATCGATCACGTGCGCATCATCCGCATCGGCACGAAGATGCCGGCCTTTGATCCCTACCGGATCATTAATGACCCTTCACTGCTGGAGATGTTGAGTAAGTACAGCCTGGTCGACAGAAGAATCTTCATCATGGCCCACTTCAATCACCCGCGAGAGTTGACTGAGCCGGCCTTACAGGCGCTACAGATGTTGCAAAAGGCGGGGGCCATCACCGTCAATCAATCGCCGCTGATTCGTGGTGTAAACGACAAAGCGGAAGTCATCGCTGAACTTTTCTCCAAGCTGTCCTATAACGGCGTGGTACCCTACTACCTGTTTATTTGCAGGCCAACTGCAGGTAACGAGCCTTATTTCGTAAACGTCGAGCAGGCGCTGGACATATTTCAAGACGCCCGCAGCCGGCTCGCCGGGTTGGCCAAGCAAGCGCGGTTATGCATGTCTCACAAGACCGGCAAGATCGAAGTAGTGGGAAAGATGGGAAACAAAATTATCTTTCGCTACCATCGCGCTCCGAATCCTCTTGACTGCGGACGCCTGCTAGTTTTTGATATAGACCCAACAGCGAGTTGGCTTGACGACTACCTGACCTTGAAGCCACCCATAAGCTTTGTCACTCAAGCATCTGAAAGCGAGGTAATGACTGAGCATGATTTCTAATCTCAAACAAGACGTGCAATTTGGCCTTCGCGGGTTGAAAAAGAATCCAATCTTTTCTCTCGTGGCCATCCTGACAATCGCAATAGGCATTGCTTCGAATGTGGTGATTTTCACCCTTGTCGAACGCATCCTCCTCAGCTCACTTCCTTATAATGACGCTGACCGTCTCGTGCGCATCATCCAGTCGTACCCGGAACAAGGGCTCGATACATGGGGACTCTCGCAGGCTACTTTCGCCAGGTACCGCGATGAGAATCGTTCCTTCGACGCCATCGCAGCCTATACAACCACTGGCGCTACTCTCACCGGTTCCGACAAAGCGGAATATCTTCGGGCGGCGCGAGTAACGGCCGACTTTTTCAAAGTCTTCGGTGTTAACCCGGTTGTGGGCCGTGCCTTTGAACCCGGAGAAGACTCGCCCGGTAAAACTAATATAGTAGTGCTGAGTAACAGTCTTTGGCAGCGGCGTTTCGGTGGAGATCCTCACGTTGTGGGCCAGTCGCTGGTTATTAACGATACTTCCACTCAAATCGTCGGCGTCATGCCGGCCAATTTTAGATTTCCTGTACCCGAGATTGAGTTGTGGATGCCGATGGCCCTGAACCCACAGGCGACACATCCTTTTGCATTTACCGGTGTTGCACGTCTCAAGCAGGGAGTCGCAGCATCTGCCGCGGAAGCCGCGACCACCTCGGTTTTGCGAAATGCCGCAAACGAGAATCCTGACATGGTCTCGCGTAAGAGTCCGCCACCTCCAGGCGCGGGTCTAAAAACCATAGTGATGCCGCTCAAAGAAGCAATGGTCGGGAAGATCGAAAAGCCCTTGCTGATGCTTCAGATCGCCGTAGCGCTGGTATTACTAATTGCGTGTGCTAACGTCGCGAACCTTTTGTTAAGTCGTGTAACTCGCCGGACTCACGAGATTGCATTGCGTCTCGCACTCGGCGCCTCGCCGGGACGAGTTATTCGGCAACTTTTAACCGAGAGTCTGTTGCTGGCCACGATTGGCGGTATTGCCGGGATAGCATTCGCATGGTGGTGTGTGAGAGCGCTCAGCCGTGCGTATGCGCAGTCAATTCCGCGCATTGAAGAAGCGAGCATCAGTCGCATGGTGCTAATCGCCGCCATCCTAATGACCGGAGTCACCGGTGTGTTGTTTGGATTAATTCCCGCGTTCAGGACGTACTGGCTTGGTTTAAAAGGAGGCATCGGTGAGGGGCAACGGACCACCGCCGGTTATTCCAACCGCCGGCTAAACTCAGCGCTCGTGGTCGTGCAACTCAGTCTTTCTTTGGTGTTGTTGATTGGAGCCGGTCTGTTGTTGAGAAGTTTCCAACGATTGATGAATGTCAATCCGGGCTTTGAGACTCAGAACGTGCTGACGATGATTCTGCCTGTCTCACAAAAGAAGTATCCGAGCAAGCCGGAGTCGCTTTCGTTCTACAAGAAGCTACTCACGGAAGTGCGAGCGTTACCAGGCGTCAAAAGCGCGGGAGTCACTTCAAACATACCGTTCAGCGGCTTTAGCAACTCTGATGGTCACGTTGTCGAAGGACAAGAACCGCAGGGTGGCGCCGAACCGCCTCAGGCACAGATGAAGGTCGTCAGTCCGGGGTTTTTCCAGGCAATGGGAATGACGATCAAACAAGGCCGCGATTTTCTTGAATCCGATACGGAAGATTCACAACAAGTCGCCATCATCGATGAAACATTGGCGAAAAGGTATTGGCCAAACGGCGAGGCGATCGGGAAACGAATTCGAACTCTTGATCCTGAGTGGTATACGATCGTCGGCGTGGTATCCGCCATCAAGGACCAAACCCTGGCGGCCGAACCAAGTCCTCATTTTTATCTTGCCTATGGCCAGCGATTTTTCTCTTACGGCCAGGGCTCGCAGCGGCGTTTTTACCTCGTCGTTAATTCCAACAACCCAGAAGCTATCACCCCAACGATCCGAGATCGTGTTCGCAGTCTCGATCCTGA
>JBKPJS010000169.1:0-3348 GCA_046730815.1 Acidobacteriota bacterium | reverse complement strand
ATCGGCTTACCGTTATCGGCAGTTTCCAAGGCGGCAAGCTCGGCTGAGTGTTGCTCGATAAGTTGCGACAGCTTGTAGAGCATCCTCCCGCGATCACGCGCGCTCAGCTTGGACCACTTTCCTTCGAAAGCGCGGCGCGCGGCAGCAACCGCTTTGTCGATGTCAGCTTTGTCAGCCTCGGCAACTTCGGCGAGCGTCTCGCCGGTTGCGGGGTTGGGCGTGTTGAATGTTTTTCCGGATTCGGAGTCGACCCATTGGCCGTCGATGAAGAGTTGATACTTTCGTGTAGTGCTTTCAGCTAATTCTACTGATGACATTATTGCTCCTTGAAAATCTTTATCCACAGATTACACAGACTAAAACTCTGTTGTGCCTAACAACAGTTGACGCAAGACGTACGGCAGAATCCCACCATGATGGTAGTAATCGACTTCAATCGGTGTGTCGATCCGGAGCGTGACGGGTATCTCTTCAATCGCGCCACTCGCTCGATGAATCACGAGCGTAATCTCCTCTCGAGGTTCGATGCCGTCTTCGATTCCCAGCAGATCAAATTTCTCGCTGCCATCGAGTCTGAGCGAAGCTGCACTCGTGTCGTCTTTGAACTGACAAGGCAGCACTCCCATTCCGACAAGATTGCTGCGATGAATTCGCTCGAAACTCTGCGCGATCACCGCCTTCACACCAAGTAACGTGGTCCCTTTCGCTGCCCAATCACGCGAACTGCCCGTGCCATATTCCTGACCAGCGATAATCACGAGGGGCACACCTTCGGACTGGTAACGCATGGCCGCATCGTAGATACTCGTTCGCTCGCCACTGGGGTGATAAATCGTGACGCCGCCTTCGACTCCCGGCACCATCAGGTTCTTGATGCGCACGTTGGCAAACGTGCCGCGCACCATCACCTCGTGATTTCCTCTCCTCGCACCGTAACTGTTGAAGTCTTTAATATCGACGCCGCGCTCTTGCAGGTATAAGCCGGCCGGCGACGATGGTTTGATCGCGCCGGCAGGACTAATGTGATCGGTTGTCACTGAATCGCCGAAGATTGCCAGCGCCCGTGCACCCTTTACCTCCGAGAGAGGCTCGAGTGTGCTGTGGAAATCTTCGAAATAAGGAGGCTCACGAATGTAAGTCGATTCCGGCTCCCATTGATAAACGTTTCCCGTGGTGCTCGGAATGTCGTTCCAAAGCGGATTCTGGTCGGCAAAGCTGCCGTAAAGCCTCCGGTAAGTTTCGGGATCGAAAGCCTCGCGCATCAAATTATTGATCTCCTGCGTCGTGGGCCAAATATCGCGCAGGTAAACATCCTCGCCGTCTTTCCCCGTGCCGAGCGGTTCGGATGACAAGTCGAGATCGACACGACCGGCGAGTGCAAACGCAACCACCAGGGGCGGGCTCATCAGGAAATTCGCTTTGATACTTTGGTGCACGCGTGCTTCAAAATTGCGATTGCCGGAAAGCACGGAAGCGGCGATCACATCACGCTCGTTTACGATCTGTTCGATTGCCGGGTCGAGTGGTCCAGAGTTGCCGATGCAGGTAGTGCAGCCGTAACCGACAAGATTGAAGCCCAACTGATTCAAGTAAGGCTGAAGGCCGGTTCGCTCGAGGTATTCGGTGACAACTCTCGAGCCGGGCGCCAAAGAGTTCTTCACCTTCGGGCTTACGGTCAGTCCTTTTTCGACGGCTTTTTTCGCGAGCAAACCGGCGGCGAGCATGACGCTCGGGTTGGACGTGTTGGTGCACGAAGTAATCGCCGCGATCAAGACGTCGCCATGTCCCACGAGCTCATCGCCCACCGGATACTCGTCTTCCGGAATTTCAGCAATGCGGTCTGGAGTCGGACGGTTGTTGACCATCTCGGTTTCAGTCCAGACATTAGTGTTGATGGGAGTCAAGGTGTTGACCACAGTCGCCGGAACTGTCTCCTGCCGTTGTTCACCACCGCCTGCGACCATGCGTTGCCTGTCTTGACCTATTTTCACGTGATAGCGCGTCCAGAGTTCGTCCTCCGATTTGCCGTAACCACCTTCACCGATCGGCTTCACCATCAGCTCATTGAACTGCTCTTTGAGAGCTGATAGTTCGATTCGATCCTGCGGACGCTTTGGACCAGCAACGCTTGGGACAATCGATCCCAGATCGAGATCAAGCACGGCGCTATAATCGCATTCGCCCTTTCGTGGTATGCCAAACATGCCCTGGGCCGTGTAGTACGCTCGCACCTTGTCAACATGCTCTTGAGAGCGGCCGGTGGCGAGAAGGTATGTACACGTTTCCTCATCCACCGGGAAGAATCCCATCGTCGCGCCATACTCCGGAGCCATGTTTGCAATCGTCGCGCGATCAGTTACTGCCAAACTTGCCGCGCCCTCGCCATGAAATTCGACAAACTTGCCGACCACCTTCGCGCGACGCATCATCTCCGTCACACGCAAAACAAGGTCAGTAGCCGTCACGCCCTCGCGCAGGCTACCGGTCAAGTGAACACCAACAACGTCGGGAGTAAGGAAGTAGACCGGTTGGCCCAGCATCGCCGCCTCAGCTTCGATACCGCCTACACCCCAACCAACGACACCAAGACCGTTGACCATCGTGGTGTGTGAATCGGTGCCGACGAGCGAGTCGGGAAAGTAAACGTTTTTCTCCCAAACGTTCTTTGCAAGATATTCGAGATTTACCTGGTGACAGATGCCGATGCCAGGCGGGATCACGCAAAATCCATCGAAGGCCTGTGTGCCCCACTTCAGAAACTGATAACGCGAGCGATTGCGCCGGAACTCAATTTCCATGTTCTTCTCGAACGCATCGCGTGTGCTGGAGAAATCGACCTGGACCGAGTGGTCGATCACCAAATCCACCGGCACAAGTGGTTCGATAACCCCGGTGTTCTTTCCCAAGCGCGCGACCGCGGAACGCATCGCAGCGAGATCCACGAGGAGGGGCACGCCGGTGAAATCCTGGAGCAACACGCGCGCGACGATGAATGGAATTTCTTCGACACGTTTACCGTTGGGTTGCCAGTTGGCGAGCTCGCGCACGTCATCTTCGGTGATCTTTTCGCCGTCACAATTTCGCAGGACGGATTCGAGCACGACGCGAATGCTGTGCGGCAGTCGCGAGATGGGACCGACGCCATTCTTCTCAAGTTGCGGGAGTGAAAAGAAACGACCAACAGGACTGGAGGCGGAAGAGAAAGTTTGCAAAGAATCAAAGGCGCTATCTGGCATAGTGGTACTGAAACTCTTTCCTGAAAGCGAAGGTTTTATGTGTTTTGGTTCAAGTTGAAGTGTAACAAAGTTGCCGCGAAAAAGCACAAAAGGCGTTATTCCCGGTCTTAAC
>JBKPJS010000168.1:0-3011 GCA_046730815.1 Acidobacteriota bacterium | reverse complement strand
TGTCCAATGACAGACAGATTTCTGATGGCTTCGGTCGGATAGACTTTCATACTTTTGATTCCTTTCAGGCATGCGAATTTTGGCGAAGGATATGATTTAGGGCAGTAATTTACCGACTGCGAAGGTTAAAGGCAAGCTGGCCCGCAAAGGCGCAAAGACGCAAAGCCTTCGGTGTCAAAAGAGTGCGTTTTCTTTGCGTCTTTGCGCCTTTGCGCGAGACTTATACAGCCATCTTTTGCGCCCTTAAGGGCATCACAGTCGCCGGAACAGGAGACATTAAAAGTGATGCATTACAGGAAATTTGCGGCTTTTGCAGTGGCAGTTTTGCTTGCTCTTTCAGCCAGTGGAACAACGTCCGCAAAAACAAACGAACAACGAAGTCTACAGGCTATCGAGCCTTTGAACATTGCGATTCTGATACAAGACGATCTCGTGTCACAAGTAGGCAACGAGATTGGCGTAACACGCGATTTCATCCGCTCATTGCCGCAGGGATCGCGCGTGATGGTTGGTTATATAACCACTGGCACGCTGCAAGTCAGACAGCCGTTTACAACCGATCTCGAGACAGCAGCAAAAACGCTGCGCATACCGACCGCAGCTCGAGGAAGTTCGGCGTTCAATCCTTACGTCGAAGTGTTGGAAGCTTTGCGTAAGTTCGAAAGTGATTGGAGCGGCGCCAATGCAGTGTTATTGATTTCTGACGGCCTGGACACGTCGCGCGGCTTTGATTCGACAGCAGCCGGTCAAACGATCGATATCGACCGCACGATCTCGGAAGCCAACAAACGCCGGGTTTCGATCTTCAGTTTCTATGCGCCATCGGTTGGACTGACAAGTCACAGCCACTTGGCAGCCAGTTACGGGCAGAGCTCGTTGAACAGGGTGAGCAATGAAACTGGCGGCAGGGCGTTTTTCCAGGGCACGACCGGGTTCGTGACGTTTGATTCTTACTTCGCGCGTTTGCGCGAGACGTTGAATCGGCAGTACGCCCGGGCACGATAACACTCCGCGTTTTATGGAAACATTGTAGGGGTGGCCCTCTGTGGCCACCCCCTTCTTGTTTCCAAGCGCGGGTGGCCACGGAGGGGCACCCCTACAAAAAATTTGGCGATGACAATGGGCAGTGTTACAGTTAGCGCCGTTCCACAAGCCTACACCAACGTCCAGAGCAGTGCGCGAATATTGTCTCATCGTCGAAGGCGCGTATCTTTCCGAATCTGAGGCCGAGCATGCTCTGCGCGATCCGTTCATCGAGGATTGGGTTGAACATACAGGCCGCTTTCGTATTCACAATATGGACGAGATCCAGATCACTCCCGGCGTTACGCTGGGATCGTTGGGAGTCGTCATGTTGGACGATCGCGTTTTCGAAATCGCGAGCACTGACCCGGAACACCCTTTAACCGAGCACAAGGCAAAAGGGGTGGCAGAGGCGCTGCGACGTCAGGACATGTTCGACGAAATCAGAACTGAGCCACGCAGTGAAGAATAACGCAGCGCCCGAAAGCTTCCTTGATGGACGCGTTCTGGTTGTCGTCGGAGACATCACGCAACAGGACGTCACCGCAATCGTCAACGCTGCTAACTCGACTTTACTTGGAGGCGGTGGTGTCGATGGCGCAATCCATCGCGGCGGTGGCCCACAGATCCTTAAGGAATGTCAGGAGATTCGAAAGACACTTTATCCCGATGGTTTACCAGCAGGTGAGGCGGTGATCACGAGCGGGGGAAACCTGCCCGCCAGATACGTGCTCCACACAGTTGGTCCAATCTACGGCCGTGATGCGCAGCGTGAATCAGAACTCTTGGCTGCGTGTTATCGCAACTCGTTATTGCTGGCCCGGCATCATCACATCACTTCCATCGCCTTTCCGTCCATATCGACTGGCGCTTACGGATATCCCAAACCGGAAGCGGCGAAGATTTCTTCGATAAGTATCAAACAGTTTCTGACGACGGATTCGGAGATCGAGCAGGTGCGCCTGGTCTTTTTTCACGAAAAAGACGCGGGCGTATTTCTTCACCACCAGGAATTCGAGTAGACTCTCCAACTTTGCTACAGGATTTACACGATTATTCAGGATTAACATGTAAATCATGTCCAATCCTGTAAATCCTGTTAATGACTCTGCGAATGGAGCAACGTGTGACGCAACAAGCTGCGTTACCCGCGCCATTAATTCCGCTTGAACGGCTGGCGTGGAATTACTGGTGGAGTTGGGCCGCCGATGGCGAAAGTATTTTCCGCGATCTTGATTCGGAAGTCTGGGAAGAGTGTGAGCACAATCCGCGAGAACTCCTGGCCAAGACCTCCGCGTATCGACTCGCCGAGGCCGCTACCGATCCTGTTTACCTTGAACGCCTGCGGCACATCGATGAGAGTTTTCAATCGTCCATGGCTTCGAGTCCTCATATTCAATCTCAGGCCATAACAGCGGAACATCCAGTCGCTTATTTTTGTGCCGAGTTTGGCGTTCATACTTCGCTGCCGCTTTACTCGGGTGGACTCGGCATACTCGCAGGCGATCACCTCAAATCAGCGAGCGATCTTGGCTTGCCGCTCGTCGCAATTGGCTTGCTCTATCGCTACGGTTACTTTCGCCAGCGACTGCGCACCGATGGTTGGCAGGAAGAGCATTACGGCGAAACATTTCCCAACGAGCTGCCGATCCGTTTGGTCAGGAACGAGGACGTCACGCCGCTCCGGATCGAAGTTTCGATTCGGGAGCGCAACGTGTTGGCCCAGGTGTGGCGCGTCGATGTTGGGCGAGTCGCCCTCTATCTTCTCGACACAAACATTCCGGAAAACGTCGAGAACGATCGTTGGGTGACCGGGCATCTTTATGGTGGCGATCGCGAAACGCGAATCGTGCAGGAGATGCTGCTCGGAATCGGCGGCGTGCGGTTGCTGCGAAAACTCGGCATCACGCCGCACGTTTATCATTTGAACGAAGGTCACTCGGCGTTTCTGACGCTCGAGCTCGCACGCGAAGTTATTCAGCAACAGC
>JBKPJS010000167.1:0-11285 GCA_046730815.1 Acidobacteriota bacterium | reverse complement strand
GCTGACAACGGCGCGAAGATATCGACCGCCGAAAGTCTTTCAGCGATAGCACCGCCATCGCCGTCTCGGAGGGCCGGGCTTGTCCGCCGTTCAATGTGGAGGGTGCGGGTTGGGAACGCGAAGTTCAATCCGGCACGACGGAAGGCGTACCAGATCCTTTGCCGGATGAGTGCATCGGTATCGTTATATTTAGCGTAATCTTCAAGCCAATACTTCACTTCGTAATCCACGCCATTGTCGGCGAGATTTCGGATTCTTACGATGGGTACGACTTTATCAGACACGTTGTCGGCTTCACGCACGGCCTCGCGGACAACGTGGATCGTCTTTGCAGGCGAGTCGGTGTAGAGGGTATTAAAGAATACGACCCTGGCGTTCAGGTTATCGCGTGGACAAACCTCGATTGGCTCCCTGGCTGCGTTGCTGTTGGCTATCAGGACCACGTGATTCTGGAACGTCCGAACCTTGATAGCTCGCCAACTGATCTCCTCGACTACGCCAGTGTGTCGCTGGGCTCCGACGGTGATGACGTCGCCCACCTGAAAGGGACGGTCAGCCTGCAAAGAAATTCCGGCGAAGAAATTACCCAGAGTGTCCTGGAGCGCGAGTCCGAGGATGACGCCGAAGATGGCGGAAGTGGTAAAGAGCGCGCCAAGGTTCACGTCCGGAAATAAAAACGTAAAGGCGATAAGAAAGAGGAGCGTAAACGCGACGATGGTAAAGATGTTGCGGATGAGCGTGGGCGCGTCGATCCGTTTCAGTCGAAAAGCCAGTCCAAAAAAGAGGAAGTTGAGAGCGCGAACGAACAGGTAGCCGACTATCCCCACCAGGAACAGCTTCACCGCGCTGACGATCGTACCGGCGGAAGGCGACGCATTGGCGCCACCCATTCGGTGCTCGAGGAGTGCCTTGACCTGATCGGCGAATGACCAGAATAAATAAGTGGCCAGCAAAGCTATCGCCGTGGCCACAAAGAACAGAACGAGTTTGTTAGTGAAACGAGGACGAGTCACAAAGGCTTCTTTTATCACCAAATACCGCCACAAAGAAGCACAAAAGGCACAAAAGACAGCGAAAATCATCTCGTGCTTTTTGTGCCTCTTCGTGGCTGAAGACTCTTGAGGCAGCTTTCAGAAGCGCAGGAGGTTAGGAAACAACGTAATCAATATGAACAGTATCGACAACAAGGTGACCACGATTGCGGTTAGCCACGCCGCAATATTATAAAGAGGGCGGTTAACGTGACTGCCCATCAACTCGCGATTGTTTACGAGGCGCAAAACAGCGAAGAGAATAATAGGAAGCAGCAGTCCATTGATTACCTGGGTGACCAGCAATACGCGAAACAGCGGAAGGTTTGGAACAATCGCGATAGCCCCACCTACAGCGACGAGAAAAGTAAACGTGCCCAGAAAGATCGGCGCTTCCCTGAAACTCCGCGAAACACCCTTTTCGAATCCCAAAGCTTCGGTTATCGAGTAAGCCGTAGCCAGCGGCAAAACTCCCGCGGCCAACATCGAGGCGCCAAACAGTCCGATCCCAAAAAGCGTTTCAGCATATCTTCCCGCCAGTGGTCGCAAAGCGCGGGCGGCGTCGGCGGCACTTAATATCTCGATTCCGGCTTTATGGAGAGTTGCGGCGGTTGAGACGATGATGAAGAAAACGATCAGAATCGCGAAGATGGTGCCCACCCATACGTCGGCCTTTGTCTTCGCGTAGTCATCTGGCGTGACACCTTTTTCCACGACGGACGATTGAACGTATACCTGCATGTACGGTGAGATCGTGGTACCGATGATCGCTACAAACGTAAAAAGAAACGCGTGCTCGAGTTTGAACTCCGGTCGTACGAGACCTACGGCCACTGCCGTCCAATCGGGTCGCGAGAGAAACGCTGAAACGACGTAGCCGAGAAAGACGAGCGACATCAGCAGGAACGCTCTTTCGACTCTTTTGTACGAGCCTTTCACCACGAGCGACCAGACGACGATCGCCGCCAAAGGCACCGAGATGAAGCGCGAGAGGCCAAAGAGCTCAGTGGCTGCTGCGATGCCGACGAATTCGGAAACCGTCACACCGGCATTAGCAACCAACAAGGCGAGCATCAATAAAGCCGTCCAGCGCACGCCGAAACGCTCTCGAATCAGATCGGCGAGCCCCTTGCCGGTGACAGCGCCCATGCGTGCGCACATCTCCTGAACAATGCCGAGACTGATCGTGATTGGGATCAGGATCCAGAGGAGTGAGTAGCCGAAGTCTGCGCCGACTGAAGCGAAGGTGGCGATACCGCCGGCGTCATTGCCGGCGTTGGCGGTGATCATTCCGGGACCGAGAATAGCCACGTAAGCGAGCAGACGCCTGCGGCGCGCGACTGTGCGTCGCACGCCCTGAGCGCCGCGACGCATTAAGCGTCGTCCGGCAGCTCGAACTGCTGCGCGTGGTTCCGCCACTTTGGTCACCGTCCTTCATAATCAACACAATCTTTTAACCACGGATTTCCGGATTTATCGGCGGATTTATCCGTGAAATCTGTGGTTAATATACTTCCTAGCCGAAGAGGCGAGGCAAACGCTGTTTCCAATCGCGCGGCAAGAGAATTTCCATCGCATCGTCGACGGTTATGATTCCGAGTATATCTCCAGAGTCATCGACAACAGGAAGCGCCAGCAGGTTATATTCGGCGATTCGCTGTGCCACCTCTTTTGCCGGCTCCCCTGGATCTGCTTGCTGAAATTCCGTCCGCATCGCCTCTTCGAGAGGCATTGATGGATCCGCCAGGATCAAACTTCGCAACGCGATCACGCCTAACAACTTCCATGAGTGTTCCGCCTCGACGACGTAGAGGTAGTAGATCATGTTTGGCGTTTCCGCCATCTCGCGCAATCTCGCGAGCGCCTCGCCGACGGTGAGCGCTCGTGGCAGCGTCACAAACTCCGTCGTCATCAATCCACCGGCCGTGTCGTCTTCATACGGAAGTAACTCCACAACATCTGCCTGCTCGTCGTGCTCCATCAACCCGAGCAACTCTTCGGCTTTCTCTTCGGGCAGATCTCCGAGCACGTCGGCAGCTTCGTCCGGCGACATCCATTCAAGGATATCGGCGGCGCGTTCCTGGTCCATGTCTCCGAGTATTCTGGCCTGGCTTTCAGCCGGCATTTCCTCGAGCGTTTCAGCCGCGGTTTCGTCGTCGAGAGATTCGACCACTTCGGATCCGTGATGATATGAAAGCGCTTCCGCGAGACGAGCGATCTCGACCGGATGCAAACGAGCAAGCTTATCGCTTGAAGATTTCAACTGGACGGTAGCTGCATCTGTGGCAAGATATCCGACGTCGGCCCAATCGAGTACTTCTACAGGTTTTTTTGTACCGGCAAATCCCGATGGGGCAAGTCGTCGCCAAAGTCCCTGAAGACTGACGTCGGCGCCTGTCACCCGGTATTCGCCGGCAGCTTCGATAATCTGGACGTCGTTGACGCGAACCACTCGCTTACCGTCAACGTCGATCAGTTGCTTGTCGAGTACGTCGCGCGCAAGCAGGACCTCACTCTCGCGGCGCACGAACGGTCGTAAGTCGAGAATGTCTGAATTCAAGTGCACGCCATGTTTATTCAACTCGGTGATGCGCCATCTCGAGAGGAAGAAATCGCGGCGGCGATAACGCGCGACGAGGCCTGTGACCGGCGGGTGATCGTCAGCGCCGAGACGCACGATCACATCCTTCACCGTGGCCACACGTTCACCTTCAAGGTCGCGTATCGGCCGACCTAACACTTGCGACAAGTAGAGCATTCGCTCACATGATAGCAGGATTTAGAAGATGTGGATGTGAGGAGCCGTTAAAGTTTTATCTTGTCAATTTTGTAAATCCTGTCCAATGGTTTTTTTGTAAGAAATCTTTGGCAAGTTCGAACGCGCGATCGCGGCGGGAGTAGATGTCGGACCGTTTAAGAGGGGATAGTTGGTCGGGCTTGATGCCGGCGCCTTCGAGTCGGACGCCGCCCGCCGTGCGATAGTCAAACTCACTAACGTCCAAGAGACCTCCATCCGGCAGGGCGTGCCTGTTTCTAATTGCCAACACGCAACCACACGTGCCTGTGCCAATCACGCGCGCGCTTCCTTTTGTCTGTAGAGCGGCTGCCAGGATCTCTGCGGCGCTCGACGTGTTTTCACTCGTGAGTACAACGAGGGGAAGCTTAATCGGCGACAAGCGGGGAATTCGCCACAGTCGCTTCGAATAGGTTTGCAGCTCAAACGAAGCGCCGGAACGATCCGCAAATTTTCCGAGGTTGATGCCCTCGTCGAGGAAGAGCGATGCGACATCTGCCATTGCCTCGGCATCTCCGCCGCCGTTTGAGCGCAAATCGAGAATGATTCCTTCGGCACCCTCCAATACATCCGGGAGCGACTTTGAAAAGTCCAGCGCAACGCTTTGTGTGAAAGCATCGATCCGGAGCACAGCTATTTTCCCTTTGCGCTGATTGCTGAAACCCAGTTGCCGCTGGATCCAGTAACGTTGCAGCACCGCGGATTTTTGTTTCCCATTGCGAGTGATCCAGCCAACCTTCACATCAGTGCCTGCCGGACCTTCAAAGATGTTTGCGATGGCCCGTGGTCCAGCGACACTGACCGCACGATCGTCAATTCTTACGATTACATCTCCCGGACGAATGTCAGTGCGCGCCGCAGCAGAACCCGGCTCGATCTGTATCACCGTGGGCGCGCCTTCGATTTCTCGAATTCCCAAACCCACAGTCACGAAGCGAGGATTCCACCAGTCAAACTTTTCATCAGGTGAATAGACTCGCGTGTGAGCATCTTTCAAAGATGCAATCATCTGGCGCAGCACGTCGTAAAACTCATGCGTGCCGCTTGCCCGCGCTGCGGCCGGACGAAAGACGTTCCTTTTTGCCTGCCAGTCAATCCCGTGAAACTTTGGATCGTAATAACGTTCCTGAATCGTTTCCCAAACGTCGTCAAAGACTGCGAGACGCCCTTCGGGCGTGGCAGTGGAAACCAGCGACGAATCGTCAGTAAAAGTTTTAGCGGTGAGTTGAGAAGACCAAACACCAAGCACCAGGCACAAAGCAAAAAGCGCCACAATTGAGCCGGCTCTGGAGCTTGTTCTGTTTCTTCCCATTTTCACCTCGGTGGTTTGCGAAAGTTATAGCGCAACAGCACGCGCATCGGTACCGGGGTTCCATTCTTCATTGCCGGAAAGAAGTGCAATTGACGAACGGTCGCAACGGTTGACTCATCCAGCCCAAAGCCGGCCCAACGAACGATCTGTACTTCACCCACCTCGCCATCACTTCCGACGTCGACCATTACGTCTACGGTAGCTTCGGCGTCTGCTCGAGCGGCGCTCTCCGGATACTCAGGTCGCAATCGTCGATACGGCCGCGGCAACCTGATGCCCTGAACCTCGGCTGTCTTTTCATCCTCGGGCGCGTCCTCGATCAACACTTCCGCAGTCGCAGCCAATATTGTTCGTTGAGCGCGCTCGTCTTCGTGAGCTTTTCGAATAACTGCCAGAAGGCGTCGTGTCAAAACATCGCCGGCGAGATACTGTGACAACTGAGCTTCCGCAACAGTTGCCTCGCTATTTTCAAAAGTTGGCCGCTCCCACAAAAGAAGACGGCCGCTCCGGGCGCTGATCAAAAAAATCGAGCAGTAGGCTTCAAAATAAACCGGCGACTGGAAAGACGAGCGGCGGAGAGTTTGTGCGTCTCCGATGACGTAAAACTCGGCTGCAAGCGCAGCGCCCAACTCGCGTGCCTCAGTCACCGTAAGATTGAGCGACCCGGTGTAGCCGATTCCTTTTGCAGCGGCACGACTCAAATCAGCGTCGGCTACGAGCAACTCACCACTCCCACGAAATTTACTGCGAAGCGTCTCCGCCGCGAGTTTTGCGATTGGCGTCGCGCCAAAGTCCAGCACGCTTACCACCGGCAACCTTTGTGTGGTGAAAGATGCGGCGGGAAAAATCACCACAGAGACACAGAGAACACAGAGCTTGCACAGAGAAAACTTCAACATTAAAGCCCGGCAGTCTGTTTGCGAGGACCGCGATGATAGAGCTCGTATACTTCCGTTTTTACATCGGCAGGAAAACACACTCGATGAAGCTCGTAAGCATGTTGTAGCCCTTTCACCACGTCACTGACTTCACTGATCTCTCGTATCTGCGGTGAAGCATAACCGCTCTCCACGTAAATGTGCGTCTTAGGTTCAGATTTCTCCGTCTCGTAGTAGCCATAGTAAGGCACGTCGCTGGCGCGGTCTTCAATAAAATAGTATTCGGGATCGAAACCCGCGTGCTCGACTGCTTGTCTCGCGGTCGTGAGAAATTCAGCCTGCTGGTCCAAAGGCATGTCGAGATCGATCGCTTTGAACAGACGCCGCGCAATAAACCGGCGACTAAGATCGCTCAGAATCGCATCGCCGGATCTTTGCCACTGCTTGATGTGAAAAACAAAATCAGAATCGTCAATCTGCAAGTGCTCGCTAATAGTTAGTGGCTCGCGACGCAGAATTTTTTCGAAGGCAGTCCCGGTCGCATGCCAAACCTCTTTGCCCTCGTCGAGTAACTTCAACGCGCGACGAATAATGGAACGCAACACAGCTTCGGCAGACCGAAGCGTGCGATGAAAATAGACCTGGCGAAACATGTAATAACGCGCTTGCAGGTATTCTTCGACCGCATAGATTCCACGCGCCTGCACGTAAATCCGATCGGCGGCCTCGTCAATTGCAAGCGCATTGATGATCCACTCGAGATCGTAGATGCCATACTTGGCGCCAGTCATGAGCGAGTCGCGCAACAGGTAATCCATTCGATCGACGTCGAGTTGCGATGAAACGAGTTGAGCAAGTGCAGACGGGTGAAACTTTCCTTCGATGATAGAGGCGACTTTGAGCGGCAAGTCGCTAGCGTGAGATCGCAGCAACTCTCCGATCTCAGATTGCTGGTCCAGGATCACCTGCACGGTCCAACGTTCGTGATGGAAGTTGAGCACCTTTTCCATCACGTGTGAAAAAGATCCGTGGCCCACGTCGTGAAGCAACGCAGCAGCGCGTGCGGCAATCCTGTCGGCTGGATCGATCGAATGCATTTCACCTAAACGGTCCAACACGCGCGTCATGAGATGCAACGCGCCAAGCGAATGAGTGAAGCGAGAATGTTCGGCGCCCTGGTAAGTGTATAGACCAAGCCCGAGCTGTTTGATGCGACGCAATCGCTGAAACTCCGCAGCGTCGATCAAGCGCATCATCAGCTCGCCCTCATCGGAGTCGGTTTGCAAACGAATAATGTTGTGAACGGGATCGCGGTAAATGCGTTCGGGCATTGCGCAAATCTTATTACAGGATTACAGGATTAGACAGGATTTACATGTTAATCATGATACTGATGTAACCCTGTAAAACGTCTTTGACTGGCTACGACCCCCGGCGCCTCACGGTTGAGATTTCTGGATTTTCCCATTTTTTTGGATTTAGACGAGGAAGGGCTCCCCGCCGAGCCGCAGCCAAGTCTCCGAATATTTAGGGATTCGCCCAAAAGCCCGTGGGGGCATGGCAATTGCCAAAACCCGGCGGACGACGCCTCTTTTTAGCCGCTCGTTTTGGAATTCTTCGGTGCTGCCAAGAAAAAAGGGTAATAAACGCAGGAGGGGGCAGCATCTTTGTCTAGTTCAAGAAAGGAAAGCAGAAAATGAAGAATGTCTTTAAGTTTTTTGCCTTGTCGGCATTACTGACGTGCTTCGCGCTGTTTGCTGGCAGCGTGTTTGCTCAGACGTCGACGACAGGGTCAATTGAAGGTACGGTCACCGATTCAACCGGTGCTGCCGTCCCTGGAGTCGCTGTTAAAGCGACGAGTCCGAATTTGATTTCGGCTCAGACGGCAATGACCGATGACGGTGGTCGTTATCGCATCCTGAACCTTCCTCCGGGAAGATATGCGGTTTCAGTTGAAGCTGAAAAGGGATTTGCCAAGTTCGAAAAAAATGATGTTGAAGTCAATCTTTCCCGAAATACGTCGGTAGAGATTCAGCTTCAACCTGCGGGCGCCCAGGCCAGCGTGACAATTACCGACACGGCCGGCGCGGCTGTAGACGTTAGCGGTACGACCACGGGGTCTAACGTTTCGTCTGATCAGTTTTCCAATTTCCCAACCCAGCGTACTGTGCAGGGTCTTTATACGATCGCTCCAACAGTTACGCGTTCTGGTTTGCGCGACGCGACTGGCCGCGACCGAGACCCTTCCGTGGCAGGTGCTTCGGGTCCGGAAAACAACTACATCCTCGACGGTGTGAACACTACCGACCCCGCTTTCGGCGGTTCGGGTGCAAACCTGCCCTTCGAGTTTGTGCAGGAAGTTGAAATTAAGACCGGCGCCTACGGTCCTGAGTACGGAAGATCGACAGGCGGTATCTTCAACGTTATCACCAAGAGTGGTAGTAACGAGTTTCACGGCGACGTTTTTGGCTATGGCACTACTAAAGGACTGGTTCGCGAAGTCAAGAACTTCCCGTTTACCGGTTCGGCGTTTAATGGCTTTTCAGAAGTAGACCTCGGTGGCGACATCGGTGGACCGATTGTGAAAGACAAGCTTTGGTTCTTCGGCGCTTTCAATCCACAGAAACGTTCGAACTACTATCTGACACAAACCTTCCACACGCCTGTTTCCAACGACGTGTCGATTCCGTTCTACGCCGGCAAGGTCACCTGGGCGATTAACTCCAAGAACACCTTCACGGCGTCGACGTTTGCGGATTTCACGAAAATCGATGGATTCCTCGCGACCCTGGCTCTGACCAACGTCAATGGATTTGGTGACGATATCACGGCCTTCGAGGGACGCCAGGAAACCGGCGGACACAATTACGCATTCCGCCTCAACTCAACAATCACTAACAGCTTCATCGCAGAGATATCTGGCGGCCTGCACTTCCAAAGGGCCAACACGATTCCCCGCGCGGTTGATGCTTCGAACGTGCTCGATAACTTTGCCGTGCTGAGAGGCAACACTGTTCTCACGCCCGTGCAAACAGGCGTTAACTTCGGTGCGGGAACCGGGTTTGTCGACTTTGTTGATGGCCGCGGTGGTTCTTTGCAGCGTAACTTTTCGCGTGGTCCAGGCTTTGGTCTTTTCACATTCCAGGACCGCAACCGCTACGAGTTGAATGCTCATATGCAGAATATCGTAGGCGGCAGCCACACGATCAAATGGGGTCTTGAGCTTAGTCGAAACCGTTATAACATCGACACCCGCTCAAGCGGACCCGCTATCACTTACGCGTTTACGCCGGGAGCAGTGAATTCTGCTGGAAACCCGTTGAGCAATACCAACGGCGATTCCAATTCGACCAACGGCTCGCGTATTACCAACAACTGGTTGGTCTGCACCGTTCGTGGCACTGTCATCAACTGTCCAAGTGATGCAGGTGTCGCGCGCGTTTCCGCTATTCCGGCCGCGACGTTGGCGGCGTTGGGTCTAACAGTCAACCCAACATCTAATGCGATCACCCTGGCTGAGGCCTTCGGTAATCCATTCATCGTTCGAAACACCACTCGCGTACGTGATTTCCAACTCGTAGGCGGTACCTATACGGACGTGGAAAGCTTCTACGCCGGAGACGACTGGAAGTTTGCCAAGAACTTCCAACTCAGCTTTGGCTTGAGGTGGGATTACCAGCAGTCGTATGGCAACGACGACAGCACGTACCTGAAGTTCAACAACTTCGATGACAACCTGGCTCCGCGATTTGGCTTTATCTGGGATTTCACAGGTAAAGGCAGAGGCAAGTTCTTTGCGAACTACGCGCAATTTATCGAAGCTCCGATTCCCTTGGACGTTAACGTTCGCGCAGGCGGCGGCGATGTTCAGACGGACAAGAACTTCAACGTCAATAGACTGAATGCGCCGGCAGGCGCACTGATCGTTCCGGGCGTTAGCACCGGAGCCACGAATCTTGGCTCTGATGCAACACCGGCCGATCCGGGTCTGAAACCCCAGAGCATTCGTGAGTACACTGCTGGTTTCGAGTATGAAGTCGGCGGCGACGTAACTATCGGAACCCGCGGGATCTACCGTGCAATGGTCAACGTCATTGAAGATGGTTCATTCGACGACGGCGACACCTACTTCATCTTCAACCCCGGCCGTATCGGAACGGGTACCACTGAAGAAGCAGCTTGCGCTGGTGATCCAGACGTTGGTCGCGCACCGCAGTGCTTTGGTCGCGCTCAGCGTTTCTACCGCGCAATCGAGTTCACAGCTACGAAGCGGTTTACGAATAACTTCCAGTTCATCGCTTCTTATGTGTTCTCCAGCTTGACCGGTAACTACGAAGGCCTGTTCCGTAATGACAACGGGCAGTCTGACCCGAACATCACTTCGTTGTTCGACCTTCAGAGCTTGCTCGCCAACACTTATGGACGCCTGCCGAACGATCGGCCGCACCAGTTCAAGTTCAACGGCAGCTATCGAACTCCATTTAGACTTCTGCTCAGCGGAAACTTCTATGCGCAGTCAGGCGTGCCGTTCAACCAACTGATTCCACATCCGATCTATGGAAACAACGAGGGCTTCGCTGTGCAGCGCGGAACCGCAATCGTTCCGACGGTGTCGGCCTCAGAGCCGGGATTCCCGAACGTTGTCGAAAGTATCGGTGACCACCGATCGCCTACGACGATGAACCTGGACGTGGGAGTCTACTATCCAATCAAAGTTGGTGAAGGAAAAGAGTTGCGATTAACTGGCGATTGGTTCAACGTTTTCAATAGCCAGCGTGCCGTAACCTTGGATCAAACCTTCTCTATCAATAGTGGTGTTGCTGGTGTGGCTCCAGTGCCAAATCCGTTCTACGGATCGGCGTTGCTGGTGCAGGCTCCGTCGTCATTCAGATTCGGCGCCAAATTCACTTTCTAAACACACGACTTCCGCTTCTGCGAAAGCGATTGCGGGTATGGGGAGAGGCGCCGGTTTCGGTCCTCTCCCCAATTTATTTTCATTGTCAATTGCCGATTTCCAATTGACGATTTGGAACGGGCATCAATTGGCAATTGAAAATTGACAATCGGCAATCGTCGGGGCTTGATCTTAATCCGTTCCAGCGGTTAAATCAGCAAACCCGATCAGTTTTTCAGGGAGGTCTCCATGCCAGGCTTTACGTCCCTCCGCTTTATTTCGACATACCGTTTCCTGTTAATCATACTTGGCATGCTTCTTTTACCTGTGGGTGTCGATGCCCAGGGGAGCGGTAAATCGTCCCAGGGTACGGGCG
>JBKPJS010000166.1:0-5463 GCA_046730815.1 Acidobacteriota bacterium | reverse complement strand
ATTATCTTTTTGAGGCATTTGCCATCTTCAGCGAGATTTTGCTGCCCGACTTCTTATATACCAATGAGTCGGATCCATTGAAAAAGCAGTTCTACCTGGAACAGTTTCTCGAGGGCAAAGGAACAGTGATGTTCGTGGCTGCGCCGGAGGTCGCGCTTGAGCATGCGGTCTACGAAGGTGTCGAGAAAGGCACCATCAAAGGAGCCGATGACCTTGACGCACTCACGAGAAGAATTTACGCCCAATATTCTATTTGGGCCGAAAAACACGACGAATTGAAGGCCCAATGGATGGACATCACCCTGATGTATGAAGATCCTTTTTATGACGTTAACTACGTTTCCGGAGCTTTGTTGGCCCTTAATTTCTACGAAATGTACCGACGCGACCGGAAGTCCTTCGTGTCGAATTACATCGAACTGATGCGGAACGGGTTTGATGCGCCTCCTGAAGTCCTCTTGCAGCGGTTCCTGAAGATCGACCTGCATGATCCACGTCTAATTTCCAACGCCGTTAAAGTTATAGAAGAAAAAGTACAGTTGCTCGAACAGAGTTACCGCGCCAATTAATGACAATATAGTGGTCCCAAGCCCATATAGTTTTCGAATCACGTTCGAACCGAGGTGAAAACCAGGAGGGATACTGATGACAGCGTTTGAATTGCTTAAAGCCGATCACAGGAAAGTTGAAGAGCTCTTTACCCAATTAGAATCTGCCAGCGGGGCGAGAAAGTTGAGTGTGTTTAATCAGATCAAGACGGAACTCGAGCTGCACACTCAACTTGAAGAGAAGATCTTCTACCCCGCGCTGGAAGAGCCCGAGGAAACGCACGATCTAACTCTCGAGGCTTACGAAGAGCACGCCATGGTCAAGAAGCTGCTAGGAGAATTAAGCAGGGCCCGGACCGCAAACGACGAGTGGGAAGCGAAGGCCAAGGTCCTGCAAGAGAACGTCGAGCACCATGTTGAAGAAGAGGAAAACGAGCTCTTCCCCAAGGCTGATCAGGCTCTGAGTGACGAAGAACTGGATGAGTTGGGACGACGGATGGAAGCCGAGAAGGGGCGTAAGCAGGGCGGCAAGAAATCCTCGAAAAAATCAGCCGGCAAAAGTAAATCAGCATCTAAAGCGGCAAAGAAAAGCGGAAGTAAGAAAGGCGGAAGTAAGAAAAGCGGAAGCAAGAAAGCCGGGAGCAAGAAAAGCTCGAAGAAGGCTTCCAAGAAGTCGTCAAAAACCGCTGGACGATCACGCACTAAGAAATCGGCGAAGAAGAGATAAGTCGCTAGTACATGATTAATGATCTTTATGACTGCATCGTCATCGGCGCAGGCCCGGCAGGTCTGTCTGCGTCGCTGTTTCTGGCACGTTACCTTCGCCGGACACTAACGTTTCATCACAACAGCCCGCGTAATGAATATGCGCATGGCGTGCACGGCTTTTTGGGACACCACGGAATTCGCCCGGGCGAACTTCTGGCTCGAGGCCGCGATGAGGTCACGGACCATGGCGGGTTAATTATTGAAGCTTGTGTAACTGCGGTAGAAAGAGTTTCGGATGAATGCTTTCGCGTGTTCGCCGGCCGGGAAGGGACTGAGCCACAAGTCTTCGAGGCGCGACGATTGTTGCTCGCTACGGGTCTGCGGGATCTAACTCCAGACTGTCCTGGGTTCCGCGAGTTTTATGGTTCAAGTGTGCACCATTGTCCCGATTGCGATGGTTATGAAGTGAAAGACAAACGAGTGGCCGTTCTCTCACATAACCATAACTCGGCAGCTTTCACCGCGAACCTTCTGACCTGGACGAAGCACGTGACTTTGCTGAGTGATCAACATGAAATCTCGACCACAGATCGTACAAAGTTAGCGGAGCTTGGCGTCGCAGTACGGACGGAAGCGATTGTTGCGTTAGAGGGCGATGAGTCAACCCGCCAGTTGGAGCGCGTTCTCTTTTCGGAGGGTGAGCCTCTTGAATGCGACGCGCTGTTCTTCAATCTCGGCACTGAACCCTCCACCGACTTTCACGAAACACTCGGATGTCGCCTGGATCCCGAGTGCGGTCTGGTGTCGGTGGATGAGACCCAGCAAACGAGTGTTGATCGTGTATACGCAGCAGGCGACATTACCCCGCACTCCCAACTCGCAGTCGTAGCCGCCGCCGAAGGTGCGATGGCCGCCATCCACATTCACCGCTCCTTGATTCCCGAGGAGAGGCAGATATGAAGGTGCGCTCTGCCGCGGAAAATTTTTACATGTAAATCCTGATAATCATTTTAATCCTGTAAACTGTCTGTCAGTGCATTGCGACTGGCCCCTTCTTCCGCTTCACCCGCTTGAACAGAAAAACAGCAGGCACGCACAGCAGGCACAAAAAAGAGAGCAGGCGGAAGTTGTCGATGTACGACAACACCATCGCCTGTTTGGCTACCATCCCATAAATCGCGCCATACGCTTGCTGAGTTTCAAGCGCTCCACTTCCGGGCATCGCACCAGTGAGCTCTTGAATTCTTTGCTGTAGCACAGGATTGTAAGGATTGATATTTTGTACGAGCGCCGCCTGATGTATTTGACCACCACGCGACAACATCGTCGTCATTGCCGCAATTCCCAAACTTCCGCCTGTGTTGCGCATGAGGTTGAACACACCTGAAGCATTGCCCATCTGCTCGTTTGGCAGCGTACCCATCGCCATTGTCGTGAGCGGGACAAAAATAAATCCCATGGCGAAGCCGCTTATAATGTTGGGCCAGACAATGCTGCTTGATGAGATCATTAGATTGATATCGCTAAACCTGTAAGTCGCGTACGCGAGCACCAGGAACCCGAACATCACGAGGTAACGACCATTCACTTTCCCGATTAACCTGCCCACCAGAATCATCGATGCGATTGAGCCGAACCCACGTGGGCTGACAGCCATACCGCTCTCGACGGCTGGATAACCGAGCATTGTCTGTAGAAACAGAGGCAGCAAAGCGATCGTGCCATACAACACCACACCCAATATGGTCATCAGGCTGGTGCCAACTGCGAAGTTACGGTTCTTCAGCACACGCAAATCCACGATCGGTTCTTTTACGAATAACTCCCAAATGACAAACGTAAGCAAAGTGACAAAAGCGAAGATAACCGCAGTAGTAATCAGCGACGACTCGAACCAATCTTCTTCCTGTCCTTTATCGAGAACGAGTTGCAGCGTGCCAAGACCAAGCGCCATTAACGCAAAGCCAATTCGATCAATTCTGCCCGGCCGTTGATTCTTAATGTATGGCGGGTCTTCGATGAACATATTCGCCATGAACACCGCGAGAATACCGACTGGAATGTTGATATAAAAGATCCAACGCCACGAGTAATTATCCGTAATCCAGCCGCCAAGTGTGGGCCCAATGATTGGGGCAACAACGACGCCCATGCCAAACACGGCCATCGCCTGTCCTCGCTTTTCAGCAGGAAAACTCTCCATCAGCACGGCCTGGGCTATCGGCTGTAAGGCGCCTCCACCGGCGCCTTGCAAAATTCGAGCGACGATGAGCATTCCCAAACTTGCAGCCGCGCCACACAAAGCTGACGAGACGGTGAAGATGATGATGCAGAGAATTAAAAAACGCTTTCGACCAAAGAAGCGGCCGAGCCAGTTTGTGGCTGGAAGTATGATGGCGTTCGAAACGAGGTAACTCGTCAACACCCACGTCGACTCTTCAGTGGATGCAGACAGATTCCCCGCGATGTGAGGCAACGCCACATTGGCGACGGACGTGTCGAGGACTTCCATGAACGTCGCCAGCATCACGGCAGCAGCAATCAGCCATGGGTTAAAACTTGGAACCCAAACTCCCGGTGTGCCATCAGTCGTGCGATTACTGAATCGAGCACGCAACGACTTGCCTGGGACACTCACCGGACCTTCACCTCCGGTTCAACCGACATACCCGGCGCCAGCATGTGACGCGGATCCGGTGGTTCGTCAAAAACGATTTTGACGGGCACGCGTTGCACCACCTTTACGTAATTACCCGTCGCGTTCTCGGCAGGTAACAAACTGAAACGAGCGCCTGTCCCGGCTTGAATACTGTCGACGTGTCCTTTGAAAGTCTTGTCAGGATATGCGTCCACAGTGATTTCAACAGGTTGGCCCGGTTGCATGAGACCAATCTGGTTTTCCTTGAAGTTCGCGGTTACCCAAACTTCTCCTGGAACGATCGCCATCAGCGGTTGGCCTGATTGAACCAGTGCACCTTCTTCTACGGATTTGTGCGTCACGCGACCAGTGTCTGGAGCGTAGATCTTTGTGTACGACAATTCGAGCTCGGCCTGAGCGACGGCAGCCTGCAACTGTTCGATCGATGCGCTCGCAGTCTGTGCCTGCGCTTCGCTGACTGCGACTTGTTGAGGAGCGGTATTGGCCTGCGCGAATCGGCCTTGTGCCTCCTGCACTTGCGCCTGCGCCGCGGCAATTTGAGCCTGAGCCCTGCGCGCGTTCTCGGTGCTCGCATTCTGGGCGGCCTGCATTTCATTTACCTGCGAAGCCGCCGCAGCCACTTTCTCGCGAGTAACCTGAAGTTGCGCTTCTGCAGTTTTTGCAGTCGCAACCGCCTGGTCCAAACGTTGCCGCGATACTTCGTCTTTACTGTAGAGCTCCTGATACCGTGCGGCGTCCGCGTTGGCCCGCACAACCTCAGCCTGGGCCGCATTCACTTGCGCTTCTGCTTGTTGCAAGTTAGCTCGTGCGGTGTTGACAGTTGCACTCGCTTGAGTGATTCGGGTACGTTCGGCCGCCGCCTGAGCTCTTGAGGCTGCTACGCCAGCACGCGCCTGCTGCACAGTACCCTGCGCTTGTTGCACATTGGCTCTTGTATTCGCGCGCGTTAATTCAACTCCGCTGCGTGCTTCTTTTAGTCGAGCTTCACCTGCTGCAAGCGCCGCCTGAGCTTGATCAAGTCGAGCCTGGTAATCGCGCTCATCAATTTCAGCCAGCAGATCGCCTTTGTTTACCTGTTGGTTCGACTTAACGTAAAGCTTGACAATGTAACCGGAAACTTTTGGACTTACCTGGGTGATGTGCGCATCGATGAACGCGTCATCGGTTGACTCATGACTTCGGGCGTGAAGCCAGTAGCGTACGCCGAGAACTGCACCCACCAGAATTATCAGGACAGCCGCGAGTAAGAATGCGGGCCGGCGATAGAGAGGTTTCTTAATGCGCGTTGGTTCGCCTGGAAGAAGTGGATCGCCATGCTCGTCAATCAACACGCCCTTACGCAGCGGTTGGTGCTGCTCTTCGCGTTGCTCTTCTTCTGGAATTTCTACTTCATCGTCAACAGTAGTACTCATGATGCTTTCATAATAATAGTCGGTATCTATTGAACTTTTCTCGGTGCAACATCTGTGTTCTCTGTGTCTCTGTGGTTTTTTCTGGCCAAAACAACCACGGAGACACAGAGAACACAGAGGTTGCACAGAGTCTTAC
>JBKPJS010000165.1:0-7385 GCA_046730815.1 Acidobacteriota bacterium | reverse complement strand
CTGTATTCACTGCTGAACAGCATCGTGACGAGCGTGATTGTGCTTGTTGGTCTGATGCTGTTCACAAACCTGAACCTTCGTGGCGCCAATCTCCTCGGCGTGCTGGTTGTGTTGGCGGTGAGCACACTCGCATTCGTCGGTCTCGGACTGTTCGCCGCTATATTTCCGGTGATGAGCGCGGAGAGAGGTGCGGAAGCGACGCATATCTTTCAGGGCTCGCTTCTGCTGGTTTCCGGAGTTTATTATCCCATCGATGTCCTGCCAGGTTGGCTACAGCCGCTGTCGGCAATCTCACCGGCAACGTACACGTTGTCTGCTTGCCGGAAGTTGTTTGGCGTGGGAAACAGTAATTCGACGGCTGAATATCTTGCCGGCGCGCCGTTGTCCGCAGTCTCGCATGAATTGCTGGTCCTGGCTTTGATGGGCGCAATACTTTTGCCGCTCGGTCTTTGGGCCTTCGTGCGCATCGAGGCGTGGGCCAAAAAAACGGGGAAGCTGAAAAGAACAGGATGAAACGCGAAAGTATCGAGGAACTCAAAACACGAACGCGCGATATCATTCGACGACTCAAGCGTGCTTATCCGGACGCGAAGTGTTCGCTGAATCACAGTAACCCGTTTGAATTATTGGTTGCCACTATACTTTCAGCGCAATGCACGGACGAGCGCGTCAACATCGTGACGGGTGATTTATTTCGGAAGTACAAGAAGCCGGAAGACTACCTCAAGGTGTCCCCGCACGAGTTGGAAAAAGACATCCAGTCGACCGGCTTCTTTCGCAACAAGACCAAGTCGATTCAGGGAACGTCGAAAGTCTTGACGGAAGAGTATGGCGGAGTGGTTCCGCATACGATGGACGAGTTGCTCGAACTGCCCGGCGTCGCACGCAAGACGGCGAACGTGGTGCTCGGGAATGCGTTTGGGGTCAAAGCGGGAGTGGTCGTCGACACGCACGTAACACGGTTGTCGCATCGCCTAGCGTTAACGCAGCAGAAGACCGCGGAAAAGATCGAACTGGACCTTATCGAGATCGTGCCGAAGAAAGACTGGGTGATCTTCCCACACCTGTTGATCGCGCACGGCAGGAAGATCTGCAAAGCGCGGAACCCGCTTTGCGCCGAGTGCCCAGTTGAAAGACTGTGCCCGTCTTCATTTCTGAAGACCGGCGTGCCGCCGCCAAGCTAAGCCCCAATCAGAGTTCGAACTCCTTTTCGATAGCTCTTAGTAGGTGAGCTGCTAACTCCGCATCGATGTCGGCGAGGAGCTGGTATTCGATCAGTGCTGTGTCCTTATAACTTAAATCAACGTATACGAGACCCAGTACGTAATGAATGTAGACATAATCCGGATTAATCTTCTGGGCCCGTTCACACGCATTGATCGCTTCCGCGTAACGACCACCGTTGAAGTACAACATCGCCAGGTTGCCATACGCTTCGACGAAATCAGACTTTACGCGAATCGCCTGAATAAACGTCTTGATAGCTTCAACAGTACGGCCCAATTTACCGTAAACGACTCCCAGTTGATTCAAGGCCTCGAAATGTTGCGGCGCGAGACGCACGGCTTGTTCATAGTGCTTTATAGCTCGGTGTGTTTCATTCCTGCGGTCGTATATCAGACCCAGGTTGTAATGCGCCTCGACACACCGCTTGTCCTCGCTCAGTGCTTTTTGAAATTCGATCTGCGCCTCTGTCACTCTTCCTCTTTCCAGCAATCGCAGACCGGTTCTACAGTGATCGTTTGTATCAGGCGTTGAGTCAGCATCAAATGGCCGGGAGGCAACTACAGGTTCAGATAATAGTTCACTAGTTGTCTGCCAAAAGCGCATGGAAAACTCTCCTTGGAAACACGGGGTAGGGATTGGCGTAGGGCTAGTATTCGCTAACTGCTATTGCAGACACTCCACCGAAGCGGAGGGCCTTTTTAACCTTGGCTCTATCTAACTGTATGGTTGAGTTCCCGCTGCCGGAAGATGTGAAGGTAGGGGACAGAAATCCGCTCGCGGCATCGAACCGAGCGACGACGAACGCCCCCAGCGATACAGCATTTCCCGCACCATTACGATCAATCACGCCATCACCAAGCACGAGTACTAGCCCCTCGAACGGTTGGCTTCCACTGATTGTGAGTGTACCGGTCACGACTAATAAGCCTCTGCCGCCTACGCTCGGAAGCGAGGCGTTACCGTCCACGAAAGTTAACAAACCGTCAGCGGTGGACATTCCGAAATCGGTGGGCGCGGTGTCACCACCGCGCACATTGAAATAGCGGTCACAACTCGCACTGTTTCCGGTGCTGCACCCAGAGTACTGCGTCATGGCAGCTTGTCTTAGCTGTTGAACGAAGGCCCGCGCACCTGAGATTGGATCAGACGTAGTTTGGAGCCAGCTAGGAAGGGAGGATAACTGGCCAGGCAGGGTTAACTGTTTTATAACTGCGGTCGGATCACCATCGACCGGAAGACTGTTATTAGATTTAAGAGTAGTGAGAGTCGTATAGTCGGGACTATTGGTAACCATGAAAGCCGGTAACGGTTGCCCCTGGAGAGCATTATCTACTCCCGAATAAATAAACTGCGCACTACTGCCGATAGAAATAGTGGAAGTGTTATTGGAGTCGTCACCACGGACGACGAAAGTCGCGGGTGGATCGTAGTTGAGGCCAAAGCGTCTGACCATTGCTTGCAGGTTCTTTATCGCATTGTGTGGTCCATAACCCCGAACTTTTATAACCAGGCGACCTGGTTCCGCTGTGGTAACCGTGGTTTGCATGGTCGTTGTAGTGGTCGAATTCGCTGGAAGGGTTAAGGTTTGTGAGGTAAGAGTAAATATGTCGCCGACATTCAATATCTCCATAGTTTGACTGGAAAAGGCGAGACTAATGGTCGAAGAGCCGCCTTTTTTTATGGTTCCGGAAAGCGTTCCCTGAAGTGAAACTGAAATCGGCGAACTTGAACCGACAGGTAATGGAGCGGTTTGAGTAATTGTCAGCGTGAACGTCGTATTTGCTGCAATAGTTTGATCGGTTTGAGGCCGGCTGTTAGAAATTCCGGTGAACGCAAAGCTGCCCAGCGCCGGGCTGCCGTTGGTTGTTATATCCGTCGAAGCTTGCGGAGTATAAGTTAGGGTTACTTGATCTGCCCCGTTACCCCAACTCAATGATTGTCCCTGGCTCACCCCGTTGAGACTGAAAGATCCTGACGTCGAATAAATAACTTGAGCTGAGTTGTCAGGGTCATTTATCCCTAAAAGCGTATAGGCCATTCCTTCAGTCGGTGAATAGCTTGGACTCAATGTGACGCGAGGTGGATCAACTGCGGTATAGTCGTAAACCAACCAGCGCGATAATTTCGCTGCACCGGAGGCTGGGTTATTTGAGGTTGCGACCGTGATGGCGTTTTTAAAATTCATCTTGGTCCCATCATTGGGGTTAGGCGCAACATTTCCCCTTAGCACATTGAGCGCCGCTTGAAGACCGGCCTCCGCTGCATAATACGCTTGCATCCCGTCGGTCGAACCAATGGTGTTGGTAGTCGACGTTGTAGTTGTCAGAAGTAGTGTTCCACAGATCGAGAGTAGCAGGAGCGTTACCAAAATAGCAGTAACCAGGGCGGCGCCGCGTTCGTTCGCACGATCACAATTCCGCTTATGAGACGTACCCACGTTATTCATCAACGACGAGGATGTGATCTGCATCAGTAGTTTCCTATATCGGCGTTGCGCAACGTCACATCAGACACAAGTTGCACGCGTGAAAGCGGCTGATACCCGGCCGCACCGGGCGAACCAACCCGAGATAACTGTACACAAATGCTCATCACGATGTACTTAGTCTGACTCTTGTCAGTAACCTCCGCTGAGGTAGTCGAAATATCACAATCGGCAGTGGCCATCGTGTAATTGATTTTTCCGGAATAGTAGCGGAATTTGAGAGCATCGACGCGATTCGCGAGTACTGTGGTTTGATTGTCCGTACCAATGTCTAAGCGGACGATGTAACTGGCGTCTCCTGCCGTGTAAAGTGAATACTTGACGTCTTCGTTGCGATCGTTCACCAGTAAGCTGGTGCTTTGCGAATCAAATGCGTTGAGATTTGCGCGGACGCGAATTGTAGTTAATCCTGAGTCAGCGGCGATAATGCCATTATTAGTCAACCCAAACCCGGTGTTGGCGATCTCACGAGTCATGATATTTAACGCCCGCTGCGCGTCAGCAAGCCCATCAGATCTTTGGTTCTCGCGCGACCTGGTGTTAAAAGCGCTTGCCAGTAGCGTTGACGTTATGGTCATGATCACCAATATAACAGTCGTCGCAATTATCAGCTCTAAAAGCGAAAACCCCTCGCTTCTTTGAGAGTTGTGGTATCGCAGCATGGGTCTTGGAGAGTTCATCCGAGATTTGATCCAATCGCAATAGAAGTGCGAATCGTATAAACAGTGACCTGACCATACTTCCAACCTGACGTCACGCCGTACTGACCTCCACTTGTACTTCTAGCTTGAGGTGTAACCACGATTCTGATCGTTTTTAGAGTTGAGGATGTGCTTACAACCGTAGTTTGAAGTGTGTAGGTCTGTAAGCCGGTTGTCGGCTGGCCGACGCTAACGGTTTCGGTTGAAGAAGCGCAATCATCAAAAGGTGTCGCTCGTAACTGCTCGAGCTTTCGTTGCGCAACGGCGAGCGCTCCCGCCCGAATAGCCGCCGCGGAATTGTAATTGACCGCGTAGACCAGCAGCGGCGCCACTCCGATAAACACGACCATCATAAAGACCAGCGCTATACAGGTCTCGACCAGCGTAAAGCCATGTTGACTTTTGGAGGTATCAGTCTGAGTCATTGAGATTTAACTGATCTAGTTGGTTACGTTCACTCTTACGGTTTGGGATGAACCGCACTGGGAAGCAAATGTTATGTCGAAAGGTCCTCGCAAAGTATTTGTAGAAGTGATCAGAAAGGTGGAACCCGCTTGCGTTACCGATGCGGACGTAGGTGATACCGAGAGATTAGAAGGTTTCGTCACTGTAATTAATGAGGGCACGGTCATCGTGACCAACACGCTACCTGTAGCACCGCCATTCTTCTTTATGTACAGAGTGGTCTTGTCTGTATGTATCCCGCATGAAGGCGGTCCACTATCACCTTCCACGACCCCGGCCACGGCCAGACAAGGTGTGTTATCAGGTACGGTGCTGCCACTAACCCCGGCCCTAATATTCACATCAGAGGACGAATTGGTATTGGTGTAGGAAACGTTTGGAAGGGCGGGAAGTTGATTTTCCACTGTTACGTCGCCCGAACCTGAGACATCGACATTGAGACCCTCATCTGGAGTAGTGCTGACTACTGAAAACGTTGTGACACAGACTGTTCCTGCCGTTGATGTGCGCCCGCGCCAATCAAAGCTGACATTCGGAAGCTCAGAACTGGCTAATTGAACGTCGGGTTGGAAAGTATAGGTACGGTCTATCGCGGAACCGCTACTGTTAAAGTCCATGTGCACCACGTAAGTGGTGGTATTGGTAAAGATGACACTTGACGTACCATGGCGCCTGACGGCGTCGACACGTGCCTTTTCCATAAAGCTAGCGAGCTGCCGCACTGAGTTTTGCAGCCTCATAGACACGGTGGCTTTTCGAAAGTAGATTACGGCGACTACCGCAATGACGCCAATTATTGCGATAACTACCACTAATTCGGCTACACCGATCCCCCGTTCGCCGCCTCTGCTATTTTCTTGTGTAGATTGTTGACTGACGCTCATTTTCGTCGGGTTAATGTCCCTGTCGACCGTAATCCTGCGTAAGCGTGATTTCACTAGTTCATCGATCGTGAAAGTGAGAATTAAACGAGTGCTCGGGGAGGACCCCGGGGGCGGTCGGGCGTTAAAACCCGCTTCTGGATAGTATGGCGTAAAACGTTGTTTGTCAACGTTTCTATGCCGATTCGTGCAGGAAGATCCGCCACAAAGCAGCACAAAAGGCTCAAAAATCAGCGGAATGCTTTTGTGCTTTTTGAGCTTTTTTGTGGCTGGAAGCTTTTGAGGCAAAGCCGCGTCGGACTTGGTTTGTTCCCTTGGCGCTGGGTCGCGGGGCGGCTAGAATGTCGCGCCGTGGCTTACAGATTCCCCTGGCATCGCCTCAGCGACGAGCAGTTGCTTGACCTGCGCATCTGCGACCTACCGATAAAAATTAAGGGGTGGTTTCTCGAACCTCACATCACACGACTCTACAGTGAGCTGAATGCCCGTGGCATCCGTTTCAAACCCCATGTTTGGCTGGCTGAAGAGTGGTTCTCGCCGGATCGCGTGCCGGGAATCGCAATCCCGTTTTACCTGGCGCACCCGCGCCTGATGAAGCTCGAACGCAAGCAGATGCTGGAAATTGAAGGCGGCACTGACACCGAGTGCATGCGTATTCTGCGACACGAAGCGGGCCACGCCCTCGACACAGCCTTCCGGCTTCACTTCAAACGCCAACACCGTGAGTTGTTTGGTTCATTTGCGCAGCCTTACCCCGACTTCTACAAACCAAAACCGAAGAGCCGCAAATACGTTTTGCATCTCCCCGCCTGGTACGCGCAGGCACACCCGGCGGAAGACTTCGCGGAGACGTTCGCCGTGTGGCTGAGTCCACGATCGCAGTGGCGCCGTCGTTATCGTGGTTGGCCCGCGCTGCGCAAACTCGAGTACATCGACGAGTTGATGAAGGAGCTCGCCGGTACAAAACCGAAGAACAGAATTCGTACCAAGGTCGAGCCACTCTCCGCGCTAAGAGGAACACTGCGTGAACACTATCGACGCAAGCGCGAGCGTTACGACTTCGAATGGCCCGCGGTTTACGATCGAGATCTACATCGAATCTTCTCCGATGATCCACGACACAAGACACGGCCCAGCGCTGCGAGTTTCATTCGCAAGGTGCGGCGAGAAGTGCGACAGATCGTCGCCGAAGGCACCGGCGTGCATCAGTACACGATCGATCACGTGCTGCAAAACATGATCGATCGCTGCAAGGATTTAAGACTTCGAGTAGCAACCCCCTTCCGCGAAACGCGTCGTCGTGTCATGATAGTGCTGACTGTGCAAGTAATGAACGTGCTCCATTCAGGTTATCATCGCATAGCCGTATGACCTTTGAGCCGCGAAAGAAACTGCGCATCATCGTGCTAGTCCACGAAGACTTCGTGCCTCCTGATTCGTTGAACGGTCTCTCCGATAAAGAAAAGCTGGAAATAAAAACTGAGTTTGACGTGACCTCGACGTTGAAGAAGATGGGCCACGAGGTCTATCCGATCGGTCTCTACAATCAGCTCAACGTGATCGGCAATGCGCTGATGGAGCACAAGCCCCACATCGCTTTCAACCTGCTAGAAGAGTTTCACGGCT
>JBKPJS010000164.1:0-5119 GCA_046730815.1 Acidobacteriota bacterium | reverse complement strand
GTCCAAACGTGATGCGCGGTTACTATGGACAACCTGAAGCAACGGCGGCGGTGTTGAAGGATGGATGGTTCTACACCGGTGACGTCGGCCACATGGAGAAGAACGGTCACCTTTACATTACTGATCGAAAGAAGGACCTGTTCAAACTTTCGAACGGAAAGTATGTGGCGCCGCAGTTGATTGAGAGTCTTTTGAAGCAGAGTGAGTTTGTGAGTCAGGTAGTTGTAGTTGGGGCTGGCCGGAAGCAGCCGGTGGCTTTGATAGTTCCGGATTGGGAAAGTCTCAATTATGCCTTGGCCCAGGCGGGTGAGGACGCGCCGAAGGAGCATGTTGAGTTGAGCAAGTATTCGCCGGCGATCAAGATCGTGCAGCGCGACATTGCTAATCTGACGGCGTCGCTGGTTGATTATGAACGCATTCGTCGCGTGGCGCTTTTGCCGAATGAGTTCAGCATCGACGGCGGCGAGCTGACCCCGACCCTGAAGGTCAAGCGCAAAGTTATCGACGAGCGCTTCGGGGGTCTAATCGAAGAACTGTATTCCTAAAACTTCATTCGCATTAGCCGCAGATTTACGCAGAAAAACGCTGATCAGAAAAAGTTTTCTGATCAGCGTTTTTCTGCGTAAATCTGCGGCTTACTTCTAAACTTTTTGCGCCAGGATGGATTCCGCCAGGATGCGGAGGTTCATGGGAATCTCAGGAGGCTTGTGTGCCCCGCGTGTGGCCCGATGGTGCGCGAGTAACGGCAACTCAGCACTACAAAAATCACAAAGCTCAAGGTGATCTCGGACATCGACGGATGCGGCCCCGGAAAGGGTGTTCGACCGGAAAGAAAGGAGCGTCGCCGAGGCAGGACAAGCCGCCGTTTTCTGGAAAGCCAATGTTCGTGTTGCCACCTTCATCCGGGGTCCTCGAAGATTCAACATAACAAAACACACAATCCACCCGCCATTCCAGAGCTTTTTCTCAGCTTTTTCTTCCATTTCTGTCAGTGTAAAAACTTGTTGCTCGTTCTTTAATTTGCTGTTACCATGCCTTCGTCAGTCAGAGGCAAGTCAGGCTCTCTGACGCTTTCCAGGAGCATTCAACCGCTATCTCGCGGTAAAAAAATCGGGCAAAACGAGAATTTCAACAGCTTGCTGTGGGCTGGCACTCGTAGTTTCCATGCCGAATTAGCAGATTATTCCAACCCAAACTCGGACTCACCCTCAGACGTCCGCCACACAGCTTAAGCCAAACAAGGGCCCACCCATTCTCAAGACCAACTCCCAGAGAGTAACGGCAAACACGGACAATCCTGTGAAATCCATAAGCGAAGATCGTGAAAAACTAGCGGATTCTGGAACGGGCGAGAAGCGCCCGATGCCGCGCCGCCCCGAGCGCCAGGGAAAGAATGCGAAATGGGTGGAAAGCCTGCGGTCTTCCGACGTTAATCGTCTGTGGACTGACTTGCACCGCATCGTCTCGCATCATCCACTCGTCAGGGCATCGCGCAGCGCGGGTCTGTTGGTTGAAGAAGGCGCCGGCGCCGCTTACACCGATCTCACGCAGGAGCTGTTTGTTCAACTGCTGAGCAAGAACCGTTTCGAGCATTATCTCGAAACGAACATGACTGATTACGAGATTGAATGCGAGATCAGCCAGATCGAGTTAACGAATTTACTGACCGCTGAGCTGCGGAAACGACATCCCGAGAGCTACCGGCTGGCGCGTCGAATCTCGACGTTGATCCAGTCGAGCCCAAATTTCCGCCGCTTTGATACGAGCGGCATTGACGATGAGCCGCACCGGCGTTTGGCCGATCGCGTTTACGGTTTGAGCGAATGGAAGGACAGTAAATCCCGCCGCGGCGCGCACGACGTCGAGCAACGTGTCCAAATCATTCCCGTGAGGCAGAGAGACACGCGCATGGTCGGCTGCACGGGTGATTCCCAGGTTGTTATCAGTAATGCCGACCTGGAAGACCTGATTGTTTCAGTTCTTGATGCGGTTGATTCGCCTGTTGACGTGCGCACCTTGCGAAGCCTGGTAATGTCGCGTCTGCCCGTCATGGACATCTACCTCGTTCCACTCGACGGCGACGACAGCGATAACGAGAACAACAACAGCTACGAACCGGTAGACCGGCGTGAAAATCCTGAGGAAGGGCTGTTGCGCCGCGAGTCGGAGCGGGAAGCTGCGGGTTTTGTCGACCAGTTCCTGGCCAGCTTGAACGAGGCCGTTCGCGGCAAAGTAAAGCAATACAATCGCATTATTGGCGTGCTTTGGTACTGCTATTTGAGTCCGGATCATTCGACGCAACTGGAAGTGGCGGCAGTATTAGGCGTTTCTGATTCATTGGTGTCTGACTACCGCCGGCGCATCGAACAGGAGCTTAGAGCGCTGTCTTTTACCGAGGTTGAAGAGGCCAAGCAGTTTGAGCTGGCACTACGGGAACACGTCAAGACGCTGGTTTTTGACATGGAAGAGAAAGAGGTCGCCATATAGGATCTTCTGTGTAATCAGTGTAATCTGTGGAGCATGTTGCCCGGAGCTGCTGCGCCAACTGCGCCGCAGCTTCATTTTTTGATAGCATAAGCTTTAATTCGGCTGATTTTTAGACGGAGTACACGGGTGGAAATAGTCTTTTGGCTAAGTATTGCTGCGGTGGGATATGCCTATGTCGGCTATCCTTTATTACTGACTCTCCTTAGCCAACTCCGCCCCAAGCCGGTGCGAAGCAAGACGTGGACACCCTCAGTCAGCGTCGTCATCGCGGCCCACAACGAAGAGCGAGATTTGGCCGCAAAACTGGAAAATACCCTCGCCCTTGATTACCCCAAATCAGAGCTCGAGATTATCGTCACCTCCGATTGTTCCACCGATAGAACAGACGAGATCGCGCGAAGTTTTTCTGCGCGTGGAGTTCGGCTTCACCGGCAGGAAGAGCGTTTCGGCAAAACCGCGGCACAGAATGCGGCGGTCGCTCAGGCCCGCGGCGAGATAATTGTCTTCTCGGATGCGACAACTCATTACCGCCCTGACGTTCTGCGCCTGATGATGCCGGCGTTTGCAGACGTTGGAGTTGGCTGTGTTACGGGGCGCGTGATCTATCAGGACGTGAAGGACTCCAGCGTGGGTGCGGGGACCCAGTCGTACTGGAATTACGAGTTCTTTCTCAAACGGCACGAAAGCAACGTGTGCTCGCTGATCGGTGTTTGCGGTTGTATGTATGCGGTAAGAAAGTCTGCTTACGTGCCGTTGTATAACGACGCGTGCAGTGACTTTATAATTGCCACGACAATGGTTGAGCAGGGACTGCGGGCCGTGTACGTTCCCGAGGCAGTTTGCCTCGAAGAGCCCAATCGCCACGCGAAGAAAGAATTGGCCGCGCGAGTCAGAATAATTTCGCAGACTTTTTCTGACCTGTGGCGCAACCGCAGTGTGCTGAATCCGCTTCGAAGCGGTTTCTACGCCATTGAATTATGGTCGCACAAGATAATGCGCTATCTCGTTCCGGTATTCCTGATTGTTATCTTTTTGACCAGCGCCTTTCTTGCGGCGCGGAATGCTTTTTACGCGGTCGTGTTTGCGGTTCAACTGGCATTCTACTTGGCGGCGATGGTGTCGTGGGTGCTCGAGAAGTTTGGCGTGACGGTACGTTTGCTGGCGTTGCCGCAATACTTTGTGATCACGAATCTCGCTTCGCTGATCGCGTTTGTGAAATTTATCAAGGGGGAGAGTTACACGCATTGGGAGCCGAGCCGTGAACCTGTTTCAGTTCAGAGTTCAAGCTTTAGCTTGCCTGCGGAACAGCAGCCTAAAGGCTGAACTCTAAACGCTAACTGTATGAAGAATGCTCTGTCGATAGATCTTGAGGATTGGTTTTGCGTTCACAACCTGGCCGGCGCGATAAAACGCGACGATTGGGACCAGTGTGATCTGAGAGTGCGCAACAACACGATGCGCATTTTGAATCTGCTCGATCAGCACAACGTTCGCGCTACCTTCTTCGTGCTGGGGTGGATTGCGGAACGCGTGCCTGACCTGATTCAAGAGGTGGAAAGCCGCGGGCACGAGATCGGAGTACACGGCTACAACCATCTTTTGCTTACCGAGATCACGCCTGAAGAATTCGATGCAGACTTGCAGAGAGCGCTGGAGGCAATCGTAAAAGCCGGGGTGAAAACTAATCCGATCGGTTTCCGTGCGCCTTCGTTTTCGATGGTAAACACCACCAAAGACTGGGCCCTCCCAACGCTCGAAAAGTATGGTTTCCTCTATGATTCTTCAGTTTTCCCGGTAGGTTTTCATCCGGACTACGGTATTGCGAACGCCCCGCTCAGTCCCTACAAGATTACCGAGCAGCTTTACGAGTTTCCGATGAGCGTGTTGGAGATGTACGGGCGGCGTTTTCCCTTTTGCGGCGGCGGCTATTTCCGTCTATTTCCCTACGCCTACACGCGCTATTGCATGCGGAAAGTCAACGAACAGGGCCGAGCGGTCGTTTTTTACCTCCATCCCTGGGAACTTGATCCGGAACAGCCCCGGGTAAAAAACTTGTCGGCTTCGCAGAAGTTTCGCCATTATCGCAATTTAGATCAGACGGAACGAAGGTTGACACGGCTGGTCAACGATTTTGAATTTACGACAGTAAGAGAGGTGCTTCAGGTTTGAACAACGAGATTCAGGCACAGCGAGCATTCTGGAACAGCGAGGCGGATGCTTTCCAGAGAATTTACACACACAAGAAATCCCCGTTTGCCAACGCGCTCGATAAGTTCTTCAGGAAGGACATGTATGAGCGGTTCGCGTTCACGATAGAAAACTGTGAACCCATAGCCAACCGAAGCTTTCTGGACGTGGGATGCGGAAATGGGCTTTACAGTCTTGAGCTCGCCCGGCGTGGCGCCGGGAAAGTGGTCGGTCTCGATATTGCCGAAGTGATGATCGACTTATGCAAACGAGCGAGCGAAACCCAGGGCTTCGATGATCGTTGCACGTTTATTCAAACAGATCTGCTTGCGTACACGCCCGAGTCTCGCTTCGATGTGAGCTTTGGAATCGGACTGTTTGACTATATTAGCGACCCTTTACCCGTGCTTCGAAAGATGCGTGAACATTCTGACAAAGCGATCAT
>JBKPJS010000163.1:0-3636 GCA_046730815.1 Acidobacteriota bacterium | reverse complement strand
TGTACGAAGCAGCCACCGGCTCGAGCATTTGCGGAAACAGTTTCGTCAGATGCTCGATATACTCCGCGCCCAGCATGATCGAAGTTTCCGGTTGATAGAGCTGACTCTCGCGCAACGAATTCAGTCCCGCAGCCGGCCCGTATTTCTCGGCCGCATCCATCGTCAACTGAAGTAGACCGCGAGCACCCGCGGGTGATTTCGCGAGCGGCTTGAAAACACTTTCCTGGCGAATGAGCGCGAGTATAAAACGCGGATCGAGCTTACGAGCTTTGGCAGCGCTGAGTATTGCCTGCCTGTACGGCGCTGGATAAAGCTCCGCGACGGAAGCAATCGCAGTATTCACACGCTCCTCGCGTTTGGCGACGATTTCAGCGCGTGCCGGACCATTTGGACCAGCTAATGCCGCCAGGCGCTGGCTGGCAAGCCAACCGTAGTACGACTCGATGCTGTCAGCGACCATCAGGTAAGTAGTGAACGCTTCATCTTGCTTACCGGCTTGTTCGAGGCTGAAGGCCTTGAGATAGGCCACTTCGGCAGGCGTCGTCAGCACCGCTTTTGCAAATGATCGCTTCAACAACTGGTCGGCGGTGAAAACAGCATCAGACCATTCACCTTCGGCAATGTAGAGACGCAACGCGGCGAACATCGCATTCGTTTCTGTTGCCGTGCCGGCAAATCGTTGCTTTGTTCGCGTTACCCAGGTTAATGCTTCCGCTGGTTTGTCTGCTTCACGAAGCGTGTCGATCACGTTCAGGTGGGCGGTGTCGATGCGCTCGCCATTCGGAAACCGATCGACGTATTCGGCGTAACGCTCGGCTGATTCCGCGAACCTGCCCATCCGCAGCAGGGAAGCCGCACTGAAATTCAAAGCCTCACGCCCTTCCTTGGTTGATCCATAATCCTGGAATAACTGGTTAAAGACAGCGTATCCGTCGGGGTAGATCTTGCCGAGAAAGTAGGAGCGCCCGATGCCCAGCAAGGCTTCAGGAACGCGCGGGTCCTGCGGATAGTTGTCAATGAGCGCCTGCCAGTGAGCACGCGCCTCCGCAAAGGCGCGAACACTGAAATAGATATTTGCACGGCGCATGTGTTCGGCCTGCGTTAGCTTCTGGAGGTTTCCCTTTGCGTCTCGATCGGAGGCATCACTGCGCCGGACGGCGGCAAGCGCTGTTTCGGTGGCGGCCTGTTTACCAACCGTCGCAGATCTATTAGCCGCAACGGCAGTAAGCGACCCACTCAGACAAATCAATAAGACTACGACTTTCTTTAACACCCTCAATTACTCCCGGGTTCATTTGGTGGCTCTTCGATGATTTCGAAGCTGGTTTGGATTTCTACGGCAGGTCGCAACGTTGCTGCGACACTGCAATACTTGCTTTCGGAGAGTTCAATCGCGTGCGCGACTGCTGTTGCGGAAATGGATTTGCCGGTCAGGATATGGTGAACCTTCATCGAGGTGTAGCTGCGCGGATGTTCGTCACGACGTGTTCCTGAAACTTCGACGACGTAGTTCGTCACATGTTGCCGCTTCTTCACCAGGATGCCGGCGACGTCAGTCGCGGTGCATGAGCCGAGAGCGACAAGCAGAAGCTCAACTGGAGAAGGCGCTGATGATCGTTCCTTGTCGGTATCGAGCGCCAAAGCGTGTCCGGAGGGAGTAGTTGCGAGGAACAAGTCTTCTGTGACGAACCGCACTGTTGCTTTCAATCCGGTTACCGACATCGAGCAGAAGAATAACACACGCTTTCACACTTAGAGCATGTTATGATTCGCAGCAGATCAGTCGCACCTCACAAAACAAGAGTTTTCAAATAAAGTCTCGTGTCGTTGCGCCCAGGAAATGCCGAGAGCACTGTGGAGGGACATATGGCAGATATCCTGGTCGTCGACGACGACGCTGTAATTCGCGATACGCTTTGCGAGCTGTTTTCGCAGGAGCATAAGTGTCAAACGGCAGACACTGCGGAGCAGGCACTCGCAAAGTTGGAAGCGGAATCTTTCGATGTAGTGCTTACCGACATTTCCATGCCTGGTTTGAGCGGGATGGAGTTGCTCGATCGAGTGCTGGAGTTATATCCCGGCACACCGGTGATAATGGTCTCCGGGCTGAGCGATGAAGAACAGGCACGGAGTCTCATAGCCCGCGGCGCTTTTGATTATTTGTTGAAGCCGTTTCGGCTCGAGGTTGTGGAAGAGAGCGTGAAGCGAGCGTTAGTTTTACAGGATTGACATGATTTTTCAGGATTAACATGTAATCCTGCAATCCTGTTAAATGTTTCTACCTAAGCGGCTGCGGTTGCTAGTGAACCCCGTCTCGCGCCATCCAACCTGTTGATCTCACGCACCAACTCGCCAATCCGATCGGCGGTAAATGGTTTCGCAACGACCCAATTGACGCGCGCTGCTTTCTGTTCGTGCGACCCCACAGCTTCGCCCCAGCCGGTAATCACCGCAATCGGAATCCGGGTATTGATCTGACGGATCTCACGCGCTAGTTCCCAGCCGCTCATGCCCGGCATACCGACGTCGGTGAACACACCATCGAATTCCATTTCCCTGAAAAGCGACAGCGCCTCAATGCCACTCTCCGCGACACAAACGTGGCAGTGTTCACCTTCGAGAATATCGCGCAACAGATCCCTCACGAAATCTTCGTCGTCAACCACGAGCAGTCGCGTCTGCGATCGTTCCAGCGGTGGCAAACACGTGCTCGGAGTTACTTCCGGCAATAGCGGCGCCGCGATTTCGTCAACCCTCTTTTCTGCGATCTTGGCGAGCGGAAGGGTTATACGGAATTCAGTTCCGTGCCCATATTGCGATTCGACTTCGATATTGCCGCCGTGTCGCCTGATAATTCCAAAACTCACCGCCAGGCCTAGACCAAGTCCCGCTTTGCCTTTCGTAGTGAAGAACGGATCGAAGATACGCGAGCGTACCTCCGGATACATCCCCACTCCAGTGTCGACAATCTTCAGGATCACAGATTCGTCAACCGTGCGCGTGATTAGCGAAAGCGTTCCCCCCTCTGGCATTGCGTCGATGGCATTAAAGACCATGTTCACGAGCACTTCGCGCAACTCTGAATCATCGCCCATGACCATTGCATTCGATCCGATTTGCAGATCGAGCATGATGTGGATGTTTGAGGCTTCGGCGCAGGTCTTCCAACGAGGCCGGGTGATCTCGCTGGCATCCATCAGGATTTGATCGACGGAGACCAGTTCGAAATTATGATCCCGGCGCTGGCGGGCAAAGTCCTGTATGCGCTTGACCGTTTTCGCGCCGTATTCAGCCGTCTTAATGATGATGTCCAGCCCTCGTTTTATCTTCTCCAGATCGTTGGTGCGCTGGAGTAGTTGCGCGCGTCCGAGAATGCCGGCGAGGGTGTTGTTGAAGTCGTGCGCAACTCCCGACGCGAGCTCGCCGAGTGCAGAGAGTTTTTCCACCTGGGAAAACTGCTCGCGAATGCGTTCCTGCTCGGCGATGTAATGCGACAGTTCCTTGACGTGCTTTTCTGCCTGCGCAGCCTGCGCGGCTGAGGTCTCGACGTTTTTTAGATAAGTGCGATAAGTGAGAAAGATGATCGCGTTGATGGGCAGCGTGATCGCGAAAGCATAAACTCCGATGAAATAGACG
>JBKPJS010000162.1:0-15282 GCA_046730815.1 Acidobacteriota bacterium | reverse complement strand
TCCGTTGCCTTCGCCTCGCAGAGCGCCGACCTTGCCTGACACTGGTCTCGAAGGAACAATCACCTTGGATATCGATCCCACGACTGGCTTGATTGCGGTTGAGACTTGTCCGGTGATTCGCACGAAGACCTTTGCTCTAGGCACGGAGCCAAAGAAGTATTGCGGTCCGCAGTATCACCAACGCAAGACCATCCTCCCGGCTGACCCAGGGCGTCCGCGAGTCGTGGGCACCCCTCAGCGTTAATAGCGCGAATATCTAACTAATCGTTTGTGCTTTTTGGTGACTCAAGTCAGAGCGGCGTTGAGCGTCTCGATGGCGAGGGCGGCTGCGTGGTGTTTTCGAGAGGGCAGTCCGCCAATCGCATTCAACAGGTCTGCACGCGTCAATTGCTTCGCCTCGGCAGTTGTCTTTCCTATCAGCAACTCAGTCAGAACCGATCCGCACACGAGCGTCGGAGGGCAGCCGTACGCGAGATATCGCGCTGTTTCGATTCGATCGTCTTTGATAATTAAGGAAAGCCTCAGTCGATCGCCACAGACGGGATTTTTTTCGTCGGCAACAACTGTGGCGTCGGGTAGTTCACCCGGGTTGCGAGGATGCGCGAGATGATCTTTGAATAAGGAAGAGTAGGGCAAAAATCCGTTTTTATCCGTGTGAATCAGTGGCTAATTACCGTTAATGGCGAAAGCGCACGTAATCTCTCGACGGCTCGACTCAAAACTTCCACCGTATACTCAACATCAGCTTCAGTATTGTCTTTCCCGAAACTGAATCGAATCGAACCTCGCGCGAGCTCATCGTCAACTCCTAGCGCGCGAATGACAGGCGACGGCTCGAGTGTTCCTGATGAACATGCTGATCCGGTCGATACAGCCACTCCTTCTAAATCGAGGTTGATCAGTAGTCCTTCGCCTTCAATGAACCGAAACGAGATATTCGACAGGTGGCCCAGGCGCTGCTCGCGATCTCCATTCATCACCACGTCCGTGATGCGCCTTCGCACTTCAGCTTCGAAACGATCGCGCAACGCGCGGTCATGCGCCGGCCGTTGCTCGAGTTCCTCGCGTGCAAGTCTCGCCGCTTCGCCAAACGCCACAATCCCGGGAACGTTCTCCGTGCCTGCGCGGCGCTCGCGTTCCTGGTGTCCGCCGACATTCTGTCCGTGCAGTCGCACGCCACGGCGGACGTAAAGCGCACCAATACCTTTCGGCGCATACAACTTGTGCGCGGACATCGTCAGAAGATCGCAGCCAAGCTCATCGACATTCAACGGCAATCGTCCCGCGGCCTGCACGGCATCCGTGTGTAACCAAAGATGTCGCTGGCCCGCCGCTCGTCTTTCACGGACTAATGAACCGATATGACTTAACGGTTGGATCGTTCCGATCTCGTTGTTAGCGAGCATGACAGTGATCAGCACAGTGTCCGGCCGGAGCGCGTGAAGCAGGTCATCCAGCTTTACGATGCCATTGCCATAGACAGGCAGCCGCGTGACTTCCCAGCCTCGCTATTCCAGTTCACCGCAAACGCCTGCAACCGATGGATGCTCGATCGCCGAAGTAATTATGTGACGACCATGCGTGGCCGCAGCCTCGCACAAGCCGCGGATTGCAAGGTTGTTCGCTTCAGTGCCACCTGACGTGAAGACAATCTCGTTCTGTTTTGCGCCAATGAGAGACGCCACTTCACGACGTGCGCGATCGATTGCCGCGCGTGCCTGTTGGCCGAAACCGTGGACGCTGGACGCGTTGCCGAACGTCTCAACCACAGCACGCGCCATCGCCGCCGCAACACGTGGATCCACGGGCGTCGTGGCGCTGTTATCCAGGTAAACTCGTCGTGCTGGCATCAAATTCAACTCCGGTGGCATCTGAACGGCAGTTTGCCACAAAGAGGCACAAAAAGCACAAAATTGGCTTTTGACCCCACTGAATTCCGTTTTACTTTTTTAGTCTCTTGTGCCTTTTATAGCGTAATTAAAGCTTTTCGCTTTTTTCTGGCAGTGATAGCATTCGAACGTTGCTAAGGTTGGGCTCTCCCAAGACGCTACGCCCTTTCCAGGGTCGTAATTCTTCGGAAGGACACAATATGAATCTTAAATTTCCCCTGGTGGTTTTATTGAGCATCTGCATCAGTGGTGTGCTGGCAATCGTTCCTGTGGCGGCACAGGGACAGACAACAGCACTGGAGCGTGGTTATCGCACAGGTTATTCAGACGGCTACAACGCGGGCTTCAAGGACATTTCCGATGGAGCAGCGCGCGACTATAAAAATAAAGAGGACTATCAGCACGCCGACCGTTCTTACAACGATGCCTGGGGACCAGTCGAGGATTATCGCGACGGCTATCAACAGGGATTCGAGGCCGGTTACACGGCGGGTTATGAGCGCCAGCAGTTTAATTCGTCTCTTCCGGCGGGCTTGCGTCGACGCGGCAACAGAATCGATGTCAATGTCGCTACTCCAAGTGATTCCCCAGCTAGTAACCCAGCTAGTAACCCACCTAGTAACGACGTCCAGACCACTCCCGATACCGCCGCTGCGCCGCCAACTGCGAGTGGCTCACTCGCGATTCCGCGCAACACAATACTCGCTCTTGAACTTTTAACTCCGCTGTCGACGGACGCAAGTCAGCGTGGCGATCGACTTCAAGCGCGTGTTATCGAGCCTGCGGAATATGGGGGTTACATTGTTGAGGGCCGAGTCGCGCAGGTTAAGCGGCCGGGAAAAGTTAAGGGTATCGCCGAACTGCAATTAGCATTCGATCAGATTCGTTCGCCCGACAATCGCACAGCAACTCTGCACGCCGAGCTCATTGAAATAACTCCGATGGGCGCTGAAGACACAGAGATTGACCCTGAAGGTGGAGTCAAAGGCCGCGACTCGACCAAAGACGATGCTGCCAAAGTTGGAGCTGCATCAGGTATTGGCGCGATCATCGGAGCGATTGCCGGCGGCGGCAAAGGTGCTGCAATCGGAGCAATCATCGGCGGTGGCGCAGGCACGGCCGGAGTGATGACGCAGCGCGGTAAAGACATCCGGCTCGAACGCGGTCAGCATTTGAAGATCCGCACCTCAACTGATACAAGCGTCCTGTGATAACCAGACGCAAGGCGCCGAAGAAGACGGGGAGAAAGGGCAACCATCTCCCCGTCATTACTTTGCTCACTGACTTCGGTACGGCTGATTACTTTGTGGGCGCAGTCAAAGGCGCCATTCTTTCCGTCAATCCACTCGCCGTCATCGCCGACATCACGCACGAAGTACCGCCTCAGCATCTTGAAGCAGCAGCATTCACTCTGCTCGCCGCTTACAAGACCTTTCCAGTTGGAACCATTCATGTAGCCGTGGTCGATCCGGGAGTTGGCTCTGCGCGCCGGCCGATCATCGTAAGCGCCGGAGAACAGTTTTTTGTTGGACCAGACAATGGAATCTTTACTTACATCTACGATCGCGAGCCCGCATATCAGACGTTCCACGTAACGGCCGAGAAATATTTTCGACAGCCTACGAGTACAACCTTTCACGGCCGCGACATCTTCGCTCCCGTGGCGGCGGCGCTTTCAAAAGGTGTGAAGCCTAGAGCCTTTGGTCCAGCGATTACAGATGAAGTCCGGCTCGAGGGATCGTTAATGCCTGTGGTTCAAAAGAACGGCAACGTCGAGGGTCGGATCATTCACATCGATCGTTTCGGCAACTGTGTCACCAACATTACCCGCGACATTCTGAAAGACGAGCACGCAACGCTGCTCGTCAAGGAAAAACCCATCCAGAGTTTCCGGAGTTTCTACGGTGAAGATTCGGGTGTCGAACTTTTCGCCATCTGGGGCAGCGCCGGCTTCCTGGAGATTGCCGTAAATGGTGGGTCTGCCGCGTTGACCCTCGGAGCAAAGCGAGGAGAAGCGGTTACTGTCGAGCCGCAAAAATCTGTAAAACCACAAAGAAGCACAAAAAGCACAAATCGTTTTCGGTAAAACTTTTGCGCCGATTGTGCTTCTTTGTGGCGATCGCTCTTCAGCTATTGCGCTCGGACCGCGGCTTCCTTCGGAACAGTCGTGGACATGTAATAACCCTGCCTTGAACTCACCTGAAGCCTGCGGTTTTTGCCTTTGTCGTCCTTTGCCTTTACGCGGACTTCGAGGCTGTGCATGCGACCGTCGGCCGTTTCGTTTTCAGCCAGCGCGAAACCCAGGCTGTAGCGTGCGGTCAGGTTGCCGATAATCTTCGACAGACCGGCGCCGTAGTCCTTCACGCGACCGACCTTGACTGCCTCGCCACCGGACCTCTGCGCGAGGTGTTTCGCGCTGCCATAGAGACTCATACCCAACCAGCCGCCGATCGGCTTGGCAACTGGTAAGAGAAACTTGAACAACGTGCGCAGCTCCACTGTCAACGAATTAAAGATAACGTTTTTCCGGATCAGAATCTGTTCGGTTGCATCGCGGTCTTCGTAAAAGATCGGGGCGATCCCGTCTGATACCCACACGATCGAAGTCTGCGAGTTTGGTCTCAACTCTTCCGCTTTTCGAGCGGCGTCTCGCACTGCCGCGGCCATGTCGTAGACATCCCCCAGGTCCACTGTCACATTGCCGCTCTTATTGGTTCGCTTCACATTGACGCTTCCGTCGCGTCTTGTCTCGCGGATAACAGTCGAACCATTACGGCCGGTGATGGTTTCAGTACTTACAATGTCATCAGGCTTGCCGCCAGTGTCTTCAATCTTCTTTGCAGCGGTTGAAACTGCACCCGCAGGTGACTCATCATTGGCGGTACACAGAGCAGGCACGCGTGCCAATGCCGCAGCAAGCTTCGCGCGATCATTGGTAAACTCAGTGAGCCAAACAGTCTGTTCATCCTCTGCAACGTCCATGGCCATGATCGCGACTTCATCGCCCGGAGGCAGTTTGGCCAACTCGTCTTCCATGGACTTGAGAACCTCAGGCCGCTTCATGAACCTGCCGGCGCCGTCTTCACGAAGATCCAAAATAAGAACCAATGCGAGTGGTTTGCGGGCCTGACCTTCGCGCGTGAAGTAAGAGATGCTGCGCGGCTTGCCTTCATCGAGGACTTCGAAATTTTCCGGAGTCAGATTCGAAATCGGAAGATTTGTCTTCTTGTCTTTCACGAGCGTATCGAGAAACACGACGCGCGTTTTTATCTTGATCGTGTCTTCAACTTCCTGCGCGCGGATTGGAAAAGACCCGAGTGCCGCAAGAATGACAAGTAGTAAAAGGTGTCTGCGCATGATTTACTCCTGATCGATAATCGTCGCTTCTTCTGTGATAGCCTTACCGGTGCCTTCCGGGTCTCGCATTAACAACGCCAGGTTCTTTGGGGAAAGGGTCACCTGGACCACTGTGGCATCGCGGTCCGCGATCGTGATCACCAGCACGTTAAATTTCTCACCGGCACTTCTGAGAAAGATATAATTCTGTTCCTCGTTCTTCGCGGAGAGGGTTTGAATCAACGGCATCCATGTTTCGTTCAAAGCATCGTTCAGCGAAGTGCGAAACTTCGTGAAATCGCCGTCGAAGTCCTGGTCCTCAAAAACCGCCAGTTTAATGCTGCCGGCTTCAGCAATCCGCTTCGCCTCACCGCCTTTAATACGCGCGGCGGTGGTCGCCACCTTCATCCCGGCCTTCGCTAAGAACGGAATTCCCTGATGCTTCACCCGGTAAAACTGTTCGATCATCTTTACCACCGAGTTGAAGTCGTCGTTTTTGGCATGGACGACAGCGGTCGATGCGAGAGCGAGCAACACAATTGCGCAGAAGATCCTTTTCATTGAGATCCTCACTTCTCGTCGTTCTTTGCCTTAGGTTTTGCTTCGATCCCCAGCTCAGGGACGCCAAACTGCCCTTCCAGTTTGGCAAGCTTATCGAGGTCAACGGGGCCGACCAGATTGACGACGGTAAGCTCCCGGTCGTCAATGTGCAGCACTGCCAGACCACCAATCTGCTCGCCATTCAAAAGCAGGTAGACCTCGAGGTTGCCTTCCTTCTTGCTGGTGACATTGACCAGTCGCGACCAGCCTGGCGCGCGAAGTTGTGTGCGGATCGCTTCGATATCAGTGGCGGTGTATTGCCCGTCGTTATCAAACTCAAAACTCTTGACGTAAATGCCCTTGAGTCCCGCGACGAGTTTCTTGACTTCTCTTTCGTCGGCATCATGATCGGATAACATTTTGGCCGCCACGTGCATCAATCGCTCGTCGATATTCACGTCGACAGTCTGGCTTGCTTTCGCGGCGAGATGATCGAGGCTGCCCATTTGTATTCGTGAATCCTGAGCTCTCGCCACGAACGCGCAAGCGATTACGAGCAACACAGCAACCAGCGGTGTTTTAGTACTAGTTTGGAAGAGTGATTTCATAATTACTCCATTCATCCGACTCGGTGTTGATTCTTAATCTGGTTTGCCGGCGTCATACTCTGAGTCTTTCTGTGGGCCAGGTTCAACTTTTCGCTGGCTAGCCGTAACGCAAACATCAATTGTTCTTTTGCTGCGAGTGCTTCTTCGCGTTCGCGCTGTCGCAAAAGCAGCGCTGAACGACTGTTGTGGTGGATCGACCCGGCGCTACCGCGCTTGGCTCCGTTATTTCTTGCGATGGTGTCTTCCTGAACGACTGGCGTTGGGCCATTTAATGCTGGTGTTTTGTCTTCAACTGCGGCCGGCGTCGGAACAACGTGTGCTTGCTGCGGCTGAGACTCACGGCCGCGGCGCACTTGAAGCCAAACACCGGCCGCGAGCAGTGCCAGCAACACAGTCGCGGCTATGGCGAGCAAGGGAAAGTAATTCCGTCGTCGAGACACTGCGAGATGGCGTGGAATCACCAGCGGCTTCGGCTGATAACCCAGCGTGCCCAGGATCTCTTCGAGTTCTTGAATCTGCGGATCGGGCTGGCCACTCTTATCCCACAAGTAATCTTCGTTCATAAGCCCTCCATAAATCCGAGCCGTTCGCGCAGCAGTTTCATACCGCGGTGCAGGTTGACTCTTACTGATGCCGCCGTGAGTCCGGTGCGTGCTGCGATTTCGGGTCCAGTCATTCCCTCGACTAATCGCAGCACCAACGTTTCGCGATAAGCTTCCGGAAGACTTCGAATCAGCTCGAGAATCTCCGCTGCTTTCGAATCGTGCGTGTCGCTGCCACGCAGGTCGTCGTTAATCTCCACGGTTTCTCTCGACCGCCGGTGGAAATCCACAGCACGGTTGCGAGCGATCATGGCGATCCAGGGCCCAAACGCGGATGCATCGCGCAGGGTGTGAAGCTTCTTGAAAGCGTGAAGAAAGATGTCCTGCACGAGGTCGTCAACTTCAGCTCTCGGCACGCGGGCCAGTAGAATCCCATGCACCAGCGGCGCAAAGAGCCCATAGAGTTGTCCAAATCCATCTCGATCGCCTTCGAGGACCGCCCTGACCAGTACAGCTTCAACGGAAGTTTCTTCCGCCAACACCCCCGCGCTAGCGCGTTCGGTTCCGTGTTGGCTCATTAGAAGCATGTCGAGTGTGGCGGACATTGCGACGATTAAGACGGGAGAGAGGAGAAGACTGTTAACAGGACTTACAGGATTAGGACAAGATTTACAGGTTAATCCTGGTAATCATGTAATCCTGTAAGAATGACTTTTTGCGAAGGCGTTGCCGGATTTTCTTCCGAAGTCAGTTTCAAAAGTTCCGGCGTGGCTGAGACCCATGAAGTGCGCCAGAGAAAGAGCGTAAATAGAGCCAGCGAAATCGTGCAGGCTGCGCCGCCTTCGATTCCGTAACCTCCGCCCGTTAGCCAGGCGGGTCCTGCATCATTCGCCAGCAAAAGAGGATTGGAGACGAGCTTAATACCGCTGATCGGCAAACCAAAGAACCAGCCGAGCGCCCAGTTCCAGGCCCAGTGAACTCCCAGAGGCAGCCACAAACTCCGCGTGCGCAGATAAGCAGCAGCAAGCCAAACACCGGCGAGGGCGGTGTTGAGGAAGGTGAATACCGGCACGACATTAGGGTTTGATAAATGAACCAGAGCAAATGGAACAGACGTCAACAACACACCGAGCCAGGCGAGCTTCGCGCGTGAAAGTGTTTGCAGCCCATAACCCCTGAACATTGCCTCCTCAGCCAGTGCCGCGAAGATCAGCAACACTGCGGACCCGAGCATTGACCTGGCGGTGGAGCTTACTGCCGCATCGCTGAGTGAAAAGTTCAGTCCGCCTCCTAGTCTTGCGATGCCGACGGCAACGGCGAGTGAGGCAAAACCGATTGCGGATCCGATGCCGAGGTCTCGCAACCAGCCCGTATGAAGCGTTAGACCAAGCGACCGCCACGGCAGTTCTTCCAGGAGTCGGGCGCAAAAGTATCCGGCGCCAAGCGCAGCGGCGAGCAAGCCAACTCGGAAAATGATCTCAAAGACGAAATCGGAGTGAGATGTTGGTGGTGTGGTGTTGACCACAAAAGCGTAGACCGTTCTCAATGCCGTTGTTATCAAAAACGTGGCTGCGATAAAAGAGAAGACGAAAAGCAGCAGCCGCCATCCGCTTCGCAGCCGGCCAACGTTGTTAATGAAGATCTGGCGAATGCTCATTGGAACCATGCACAGATTACACAGATTTGGGTATTTGGCAATCGGCAGTGCTAAACTCGCGACAACTCCATGAGTGACAACCGCGACAATCTTAGCCCGGAGCGCAAGGAACGAATTCGACGACGGCGCCGTGTTTTGCTGTGGGTTTTGGGTGTTACGGTGTTGCTTTTGCTCGCGATTATCGTTTCGCAGCAACTCTGGCTTTGGACCGTCGTCCGCCCCGACACGCCGGCCGACGCGCTTGTGCTCTACGCCTTATCGACACTGAACTTCGTAGCGTTTGTTGTCTTCCTTTTTATCTTCGTTCGCAACCTGCTCAAGTTGCGGCGCGAACGAAAGGAACGGCAACTCGGCTCGAAGGTAAAGACACGCCTGCTGCTCTATTTCATCTCGATTAGCTTCCTGCCAATTACGGCAATGGCGGTGTTTTCCTATCTATTTCTCAATCGCTCGCTGGAGAAATGGTTCAACCCTTTTCCTGACGAGATCGTGCAGCAGGCGACTGAAGTAAAACGTTTGACGTTAACAAGCGAAGCGCAGACCTTGTCGGACACGGCGTCATTGTTGGTGATGCTCTTAAACCCGCAAACGCCGGAGGAGCGACGCGCCACGATGGACCAGATCGTGGCTTCCGGTCAGTTGGTAGGTCTTGAGATTGCCGGCAGCGATGGCGCAGTCACATTGCAAAGTCGCGCACCGATGTCTTCCGCTGACTCAGATCAACTCGAAAAACTATTCGGCGAGGCGCGCAAGTTTCGTGGTCCAACCGGCTCCACTTTTGCCGATGGAAAAGAATTTGATGTGCTCGCCGTGCCTTTGAATGCGTCTGAGATGCTGATCATCGCACCGCGAAAACGCGCGTCGAACGACCTCGCGGATTTAGTTGCCGGTTCGGAACGCGACTACCAGGATCTCGTCAAGAAACAGCGGCGCGTACGTCTGCTGGGTCTATCAACGCTCGGACTGATGACGTTGATTCTGTTGTTTGTTTCGAGTTGGGTCGCGATTTACCTGGCTCGCGGTATCGCGACTCCAATTAAAGCCCTCGCTGAAGCGTCAAACGAGATCGCACGCGGTAATCTGGCGCATCGCGTAACCACGATAGCCGACGACGAACTAGCGCTGCTGGCCGAGTCGTTCAACCAGATGACCACACAACTCGAAGAGAACCGCAGTCGTATCGAAGCGGGCGCGGCAGAGTTGCGTGACAAGAACCTGGCCCTGCGCGAACGACGCAACTACATCGAGACGGTGCTTCAGTCGCTATCCACCGGAGTCGTGTCAATTGACGAAAATGATTGTGTGACGACGCTGAATGCAGCGGCGGCGCGCATGCTGGCGTTAGCCGGTAAAGCTGAAGACAATCCGAAACTGAGCAGTTTGATTGGCAGCGACGATTGGCTCGTGGTGGACCGGTTGCTGCGGCGTGCGCGCCGAACGGGTCACGCCACCGAACAGACTCAACTGGAAAGCGGTGGTGGACCACTGCCCGTGGCCTTGACTGCCACAGCGTTGCGCGACTCGAAAGGCCCGCGACGAGGCGTGGTTTTAGTTATTGAAGATCTTTCCGAGTTGCTCGCGGCGCAACGAGCAGCGGCCTGGAGCGAAGTTGCGCGGCGCATGGCCCATGAGATCAAAAACCCATTGACGCCGATACAGCTTTCGGCGGAGCGCATTGCGAAGAGTTATGGACGCACCGCGGCTAACGGCGGCAGCAATGGTTCAGACGAGAAGCGGGTTGCGGCAGTGATTACCGAGTGCACCGAAACAATCAGCCGCGAAGTCGCGGGGTTGAAGGCGATGGTAGATGAGTTCTCACGTTTTGCTCGTCTGCCTGCCACACGGCTCGAGCTCGCAAATCTCAACGACGTGGTAACGCAGGCTGTTGGTCTATACGAAGAACGCCTCGACGACATTTCTTTGACAGTGCAGATGGCTCGCGATCTTCCGTCATCGATGCTTGACGTCGAACAGATCAAACGAGTGTTCGTGAACCTTATTGACAACGCGCTCGAGGCGCTGGTCCCTGTGACCGGTGAAAAGCGGATAGCGATTATTACCAGTCACGATGCGGAAAGAAGCTTACTGCGAGTCGAGGTGGCCGACACGGGGCAGGGAATCGACCCGGCAGATTTCAGAAGATTGTTTGAACCTTACTTCTCGAGACGTGACAGCGGCACCGGCCTCGGGCTTGCGATCGTTCAGCGAATAATACTCGAGCACGGCGGGCACATCCGTGCGGAGAAAAATCATCCCCGCGGCGCAAAGTTCGTGATTGAACTTCCTGCTGCTGGATAGAAAATTGCCGATTGCCAATTTTTGAAAGTGCTTCTGGGCAATCGGCAATTGGCAATCGGCAATCGGCAATGACTTCATGGACTCGATTCTCATAGTCGACGACGAACGCGGCATTCGCGACACGCTGCGGGCGGTGATGGAAGACGAAGGCTTTGTCGCTGACGCCGTCGCCACAGGCGAGGAGTGTCTTAAAGCGCTCGGCAAACGCGCGTACGGGTGCATTCTGCTCGACGTTTGGCTTCCCGGAATCGACGGATTGGAAACGTTGAAACAGTTGCGCGCCGCGGGATCTGACGCTGCTGTCGTGATCATTTCCGGCCACGGCAACATCGAGACCGCTGTTCGTGCGACTAAGCTCGGCGCGTTCGACTTCATTGAGAAACCGCTGTCCATCGAGAAGACAGTGCTCACCGTGCGCAATGCCCTGCGCCAACAGCGACTCGAGTTAATCAATGCAGACATGGCGGCGGCGCTATCGCGTGAATACGTGATGGTTGGCGAGTCGGTCGCGATGCGCGCTTTGCGAAAGCAGATTTTAGTGGTTGCGCCGACGGACGGGCGCGTTTTGATTTACGGCGAATCGGGAACTGGAAAAGAGTTGGTCGCGCACGCCATCCATGCGGAATCGCGACGTGCGGCCGCGCCGTTTATCGAAGTTAATTCTGCCGCGATTCCTGAGGAGTTGATCGAATCAGAGCTCTTTGGTCACGTAAAAGGAGCGTTTACTGGGGCGACTGCCGCGAAGAAAGGTAAGTTTGAACTGGCAGACGGCGCCACGATCTTTCTGGACGAAGTCGGCGACATGAGTCCGAAGGTGCAGGCGAAGGTCTTGCGGGTGTTGGAAGAACAACGTTTCGAGCCGGTCGGAAGCGGGAATTCGATCACTGTCGACGTGCGTGTGATTGCTGCCACGAACAAGCGTTTGGACGTCGAGATCGAGCAGGGAAACTTCCGCGCGGATCTTTTTTATCGCTTGAACGTGATTCCTTTTGAGCTGCCGCCGCTGCGCGAGCGTCTGGAAGACGTGCCACTGTTAGTTGACTACTTCAATCAGCATTTCTCGCAAGCGTATGGCAAGAAGCCGAAACAGTTTCTGCCCGAAGCGGTTGAGGAGATGCAGTCGTATTCGTGGCCTGGAAACGTGCGTGAATTGAGAAATACAGTCGAGCGAGTGGTGATCATGCATCCGGGCACGCGCGTTTCGGCGACTGATCTCCCGCCGCACGGCAAAGAAGAACCGCCGGCTGCGTCATTCCGGTTCCCGTCCTTTAAAGAGGCCACCGAAGCCTACCATCGCGAATTCATTCAACGAAAGCTCGAAGAAGCTGACGGAAACGTCTCACGCGCCGCCGAGCTCATGGGCGTCGACCGCAGCCACCTCTACCGCCGCATGCGCGCATTAGGCATCCAAAACCGCGGCGAGCGCACCTTTTAATCCGCAGATTTCACAGATTTCACTGATTCATCTGCGTAATCTGTGGATAGGTTTCTATTAATTGACAATGCGTCTTCAAATAGCTTATCTACAAGATCGAGGTTTTGAATGGATTTTACGACTAAAGAATTGTTGAAGCGGTACGCGAAACTCGCAATCGGCCAACCTTTCTCGCCGGTGTTGCTGAATATTCTGGTGACGTCAGTTTGCGACATGCGCTGCACCCACTGCTTCTTCACCGACGAGCTGGACGACCGCCCGCGCAAGAAGCTTCAGATGAAGACTCACGAGATCGAGCGTATCTCGGAAACGCTCGGCGGTAACCTCGGTGTCCTGATTCTCGCCGGCGGCGAGCCGTTTACGCGGAAAGATCTTCCCGAAATCGCGCGCGCTTTTTACCAGAACAACAAGCTCGAGTCGATCTACATCATGTCAAACGGGCAGATTCAGAAGCGAATCTTTCCTGACGTCACACGAGTTCTCCAGGAGTGTCCAACCCTAAACGTCACTGTTGCTTTGGGCATAGACGGACCAAAACAGGAACACGAAAAAATTCGTCAAAAACCCGGCTCCTGGGACATCGCGATCGATACAGCCCGCCAGCTCCAGGCTATTAAGAAAGAGTATCCACGGCTCGACGTGCAAACCTGTACCTGCTTCATGAATTCCAATCAGGACACGATCTTCGAGTGGTACGACTTTTTGAAGTACGATTTGAAACCCGACAAAGTGAACTTCAACTACATCCGCCCGCCTTCAGCGGATCCGAAAGAGTTGGAGATCGATCATTCTCGTTACGCGAAGCTGGCGCAGATGATCGACGACGATTCGCGCCACGCAGCGATCAAGAATAACTACGGCGGCAGCGCGGGTTTCTTCAAGGCCGCGATCGATATTTACATGCACGGGCTGATCGCCAGGACGCAGGAAACACAGACCGCGCAAATGACTTGTTACGCAGGTACGGCCGGCGGTGTGATTTACGACGAGGGGACGGTCTCGTCGTGCGAGAACCTCGATCCGATTGGCAATCTGCGGGACTTCGACTGGAACTTCCAGAAGTTATGGCTGTCGCCCGCGATGCAGGCGCGTCGCAAGAAGGCGAGTGACGGCTGTTTCTGCACGCACGAGTCGAATAGTTATTACCCTTCACTCCCGTTCAATCCCGGGCACTTGATTCAGATCAAGAAACTGGAAAGAGAGATGAAGAAGGCGCGCAAAGCCGTGGAGAAAGCGGAACATGCTGGCTTGCCACTGGCCGATTTGAATTAAGCCACAAAAAGGCACAAAGAACAGACAGAAGACAGCCGCAAGAAGGCACAAAAGGCGCAGAACAAAACTAAACAAGCAGAACTGAAATCGTAATGCCGCAGCAGCAACGCATCCCGAAGATCCTGATCATCTCGTCTGACACTGGCGGCGGGCATCGTTCCGCAGCGGCCGCCATCGTCGCGGGCGTGCAAAAGTTTTTTGAAGGTGAGTCGTATGCGATCAGGGTCGTTCGCGCAGTCGAGGAGTCGCATCATCTGAGCGCGAAGTTGGTGCGGCTGTATAACTGGATACTGCGCAACCGGCAACACTGGATGAAATACTTTTACTGGTGCATTAATCACATCAGGCCGGAAACGAGCGCGTTTTTTTATAAACGATGTGTCGGTTACGTTGTCGATCTGTTCGAGCGCTGGTGCCCGCACGTCGTCGTGAGTGTTCACCCTCTCACGCAGCATATATTTGCCCGTGTGTTGAAGGAATTGAACCTTGCCGACCGAATTCCACTCGTGTCCGTGGTGACTGATCCTTGTTACGGGTTTTGGAAAGGTTGGGCGTGCGACGCCGTAAGCCTTTATCTCGTCGCGAGCGATGATGCACGGCGCCAGTTGATTGATTACGGAATAGCGCCGGAACGAATCAAGATTTCAGGTCTTCCGGTGCATCCGAAGTTTGCTTATCCAGGCGAGGAAGCAGCGCAAGCCGCTCGCCGGGCGCTCGGCCTGGATCCGGAAAAGTTTACCGTGTTTGTAAACGCGGGCTGGATCGGCGGCGGCAACATTCCGCAGATCTTCCGCGAGCTTGTGCGCGGGGAGCTGGATGTCCAGGCCATTTTTCTGGCCGGGAAGAATGAAGACCTACGCGCTGCTGCCGAGTCGATTGCGCTCGACGCGCCGTTTCCGATCAAAGTTATCGGTTACTCAGACGAGATCGAGAAGCTAATGAGCGCCGCAAACGTCATGATCTCGAAGCTCGGCGGACTAACGACCTTCGAAGCCCTCGCTTGTCGCGTTCCAATCATCGCGGACATGATCACCGATCCGATGCCGCAGGAAGCCGGAACCGCGAACCTCATCGCGCAGCGTGGCGCCGGCGTGATGCTCAAGCGTTCGAGTGACGTCGTTGGGGTTGTGCGGCGCATGATGGAAGACGAAGTGCTTTATTCACGCATGCGCGCTGCCACCGTCGGACTGGCAGTTCCGAACGCCACGCGTCAAATTGTCGAAGAGATTGCCGCTCTAATTCCACAACCCGAAGCCGCGGTCCTCAGTGAAGTAGCCTCTGCCTGACGAACAAATCAGCGAAAGAAAGTCTTGACAACCGTGGTCTAATAAACTAAGAACCACGTATTCTCAGTCACGTCGATCGTTTCGTTCTCTCAGGAACTGATTTGCTCACCTAATCACATAGGAGGCCACTATGCCGACGCGTAAGAAAGCTACTAAAACAACAAAGAAATCAGCGAAAAAGGGCGGCAAGAAGTCCAGTAAATCCAGATCGCGTGGTAGAGCCATGAGTGGACCAGTACCGCCATATGCAGAAGCCATTCGTGGAGCAGTTGCACGCGGCGATACGCAAAAGATGAGAGACCTGGCGGCCAGTTCGCGCAAATGGGTGAACGACGTACAGTTAGCACTCGAGGAGCTTGAGAGGGCTATAACCGAATCCGAGGCTTGATTCTCAAGAGCTCCGGCATTAATTAGATGGC
>JBKPJS010000161.1:0-4249 GCA_046730815.1 Acidobacteriota bacterium | reverse complement strand
AAGCTGACGAACAGAAGAAGGAAACAAAAAAGGATGACGCAGCGGCCAAACCCACTCCGGGAAAGGAAGCAGCCAAGAAGGAAGAGGACAAAAAAGCCGAACCGGTAAAGGTAACAATCGATTTGGACGGCATTAGTCAGCGGATTGTGGCCTTGCCGATCAAGCCGGCGAATTACGTCGCACTCGATACTGGTAAAACAGGCGTCTTGTTTCTGAGTGAGTTTCCCGATGTGCCTCGCTTTGAGCCAATCACTCCCGCAACGATTTCCAAATTTGATCTGAGCACCAGGAAAACGGAACCATTCCTCGCCGACATCACCGGGTTTACGGTTTCAGCAAACGGAGAAAAGGTGCTTTATCGAAAGGGTCCCTCCGCCTGGTTTATCGTGCCTACAACCGCAGCGCCGAAACCGGGTGATGGTGCTCTCAAGTTGGACGGCCTTGAAGTTTACATCGATCCGCGCGCGGAGTGGGCGCAAATGTACCGTGAGGTGTGGCGCATCGAACGCGACTTCTTGTACGACCCTAACCATCATGGCTTGGATCTGATAGCGGCTGAGAAGAAGTATGCTCCGTATCTTAAAGGAGCCGGTGGTCGTGACGACGTCAACTACTTGTTTGACGAGATGCTCAGCGAGATCACCATCGGGCACATGTTCATTGGCGGCGGCGACATTCCTGAGGCTCGAAAAGTTAAGGGCGGTCTTTTGGGAGCCGATTATCGAATCGAAAATGGGCGCTACAGGTTTGCGAGGATTTTTAGTGGCGAGAATTGGAATCCGGATTTGCGTGCACCGTTGACCCAACCTGGAGTGAATGTAAAGACCGGAGATTATCTGCTCGAAGTCAATGGTGTAGACGTAACACCACCGGTCGAAGTCCACAAGTTTTTTGAGAACACCGGCGATCGGCAGATACGTATCAAAGTTGGACCATCACCCGACGGCCGGAACGCTCGCGAGGTTACTGTTGTGCCGGTGGCGAGCGAGTTCACCTTACGCACTCGGGCCTGGGAAGAAGACAACCGCCGCAAGGTGGACCAGTTAAGTGGCGGCAAAATCGCGTACGTGCACGTGCCCGACACAAATATCGGCGGTTATCTAAACTTCAATCGCTTCTATTTCGGACAAGTCGGCAAGCAGGCCGCGGTAATCGACGAGCGCTATAACCACGGCGGGCAGGTGGCTGATTACATCATTGATGAGTTAGGCAGGCCACTGCGGAATTGCGCGGTCACGCGCGATGGTGAAAAGTTTTGTTCACCCCTGGCGCAAATCTATGGTCCAAAGACAATGATCATCAATGAGATGTCAGGCTCGGGTGGCGATGCATTGCCGTGGATGTTCAGGCAAGACAAACTCGGGCCCATTGTGGGAACACGCACGTGGGGTGGGTTGGTTGGAATTTGGAACTATCCGGTATTGATGGATGGCGGGTTTGTGACCGCACCGCGCGGAGCAATCTATGGATTAAAGGGCGATTGGGAAGTCGAAAACCGTGGTGTTCCACCGGACATCGAGATAGAAAACGATCCGGCATCGGTTGCTGCCGGCAGGGATCCACAATTGGAAAAGGCGGTTGAGGTAACGCTCGAGGCGTTAAGAAAGAACCCGGTCGTGATACCCGATCATCCGCCGTATCCGAACTATCACAAGCCGTAAGTTTGACCCCACGTCAGCAGGCACCGGAAGAGCACAAAGGCTTAAAGAAGTCATTTGTGCTCTTTGTGCTTTTTAGTGGCAAGCTTGTGTTACATTCCTATTCGAAGAACGCAAAAACGAATGCCTGCCTAAAGGATGCATAGCGGCTTTTAATGCGCTCAATGTTACCTATTTGGTTCTGGGCGGCGTTGTGGGGATTAGTAGCAGGGTCTGCACTGCTCCTCGGAGCGGCTGTCGGATATTTTGCGCGCGTGCCGCAGCGATTGATCGCCGCCGTGATGGCCTTTGGCGGCGGCGTGCTGATCTCCGCGCTATCGTTCGACCTAATGGACGAAGCATACAAGCGAGGAGGCTTCGTCTCCACCGCCATAGGCTTTCTCGCGGGCGCGTCCGTTTACACAGCCGCTAACTGGTATCTCGCTCGCCAGGGTGCAAAGCACCGCAAGCGCTCTGGCGATCAGCAACGATCTGAGTCGGAAGACTCCGGTCTTGCTATCGCTGTTGGTGCGCTTCTGGACGGCATCCCTGAATCAATCGCGATTGGCGTCAGTATGATCGAGGGTGGCGCGGTGAGCATGGTCGCTGTGATAGCGATCTTTCTCTCCAACGTCCCGGAAGGCCTCTCCAGCTCGGCCGGAATGAAGAAGGCCGGGCGTTCGGCTATTTACATCTTTGGCGTGTGGGGCGGGATCGCACTCATCTCGGGACTGGCGTCACTCGCGGGCTATGCAATCTTCAGTCGCTTTTCGTCTGAGGTCATCGCCGCGACGATAGCCGTCGCCGCTGGCGCGATACTAGCCATGCTCGCAGACACCATGATCCCTGAAGCCTTTGAGGAGGCGCATGACTTCGCAGGACTAATTACGGTTCTGGGCTTCCTCGCCGCGTTCATACTGACTAAGCTCAGTGATTAGGACTGAAGAGAGGCCGCGAACAACGAACTAGGGGAGGGTCTCTGCGGATCGTCAACGATGCCGCTATGATGACATTCAAGCCGATACTGGAACTACGGATCAGGATTGGGACCATGTGCTGGCGGTTAACCTGCGCTCCGTCTTTCTCTTCTGCAAGTACGGCGTGCCGCACATGGCCGCCGGTGGCGCTATCGTCAACATCAGTTCCGTGCATGCACACGAGACGACGAAGAATGTTGTTCCTTACGCCTCTTCCAAAGGCGGCAGGGAAGCATTCACCAGAGGGTTCAGCGAGGAGTTGGCCCAGAAAAAGATTTCGCATCAACTGCGTCGCACCGGGAGCGGTGGACAAGCCGATGCTATGGTCTAATCCGAATGTGAAGAGCGGCGCGGAAAAGATTCAAGGCGCAATCGGAAAGCCGGAAGACATTGCGGCGGCCATTTGCTTCCTCGCCTCTGCGGACGCGCGGTTCATCACCGGAACTACACTTGTTGTTGATGGCGGCCGCCTGGACATACTCTAGAATGAGTGAATGAGGGCAAACTAAATGGTAAAGACAATCAGCAGAGACGAACTAAAACAGAAGCTTGATCGGAAGGATGACTTCGTACTTGTCGAAACTCTTCCCGAGGTGGCGTACGAGCACGCACATCTGCCAGGTGCAATCAATATACCCTCGGATCAAGTGAACGCTCTTGCTCCGAAACTTTTGCCGGATAAGAACGCGGACATTGTTGTTTACTGCGCGTCACCCACCTGACACGCATCTGAGAACGCCGCCCGTGAATTGGCGGCGATGGGCTATTCGAATGTGCGCGACTATGCTGAAGGCAAATCTGACTGGATCAGCGGAGGTCTACCAACGGAAACTCAGCATCAACATTGATTCATTGCCAACTGGCTATTGGCGAGGTGTACAGTGGTCTCTGCATGAAGCTACCTTACGATCGTGATGCGTTGCGGAGACGGGTGGCGGTGGTTGCCGGAGCCACGCGCGGTGCAGGGCGTGGTATTGCTGCCGCGCTCGGTGAGGCGGGCGCAACTGTCATCTGTACCGGACGCACGAGCAGTGTGCGAAAACTTCAGTCTGACTACGATCGCAGTGAGACGATCGAGGAGACTGCCGAGTTGGTGACGAGCTTGGGCGGGAAGGGAATCGCCATTGCGCTTGATCACCTGCTGCCTGATGAAGTCAAGTCACTGGCAAAGCGTCTCCAAAACGAGTTCGGGAAGATCGACATATTGGTGAATGACATCTGGGGCGCGGAGTTGCTCAAGGGTGGACCACCGGAGTGGAACACGCCCGTCTGGGAGCTCGACTTGGCAAAGGGTCTTCGTATCCTGCGTCTCGCAATCGATACTCACATCATCACTTCAAAGTACCTGTTACCGCTACTCATCTCTCAGCCCGGGGGGCTTCTCGTCGAGGTCACAGATGGCACGACGAAGTACAACGCTTCGCATTACCGCATTTCGGTCTATTACGATTTAGCCAAGACGGCCGTGAATCGGCTCGCGTTCTCACAAGGACATGAACTCGCTCCGCATGGCGCGACAGCAGTGGCAATCACGCCCGGCTGGATGCGGTCGGAGATGATGCTCGAGAACTTTGGTGTTACAGAGAATAACTGGCGTGAGGCGCTCAATCCTGCACGAGCGCAAAGTGGACAACC
>JBKPJS010000160.1:0-16384 GCA_046730815.1 Acidobacteriota bacterium | reverse complement strand
GATCTTGTCTTAAGTCTCGTGGGCTCGGAGATGTGTATAAGAGACAGCTCCTGACCAAATCGATTGATCATCGAAGTCAATCCATTTCCACCCTGGATGGACATCTCTCCGTCGCGAAACATATTGATTTCAAAACCGCTCAACACAGCCGCGGCTGCGAGCAACTCGTTGAGTTGACTAATGCCCGGATCCAATATTTCAAAACTGCGAGCCGGATCTACCGTGGCAAAAGCGTGCGCCACTTTCAATTGCTGCTCGAGGTGCTGGTAACTAGTCGCACGACGACTCGTCATTTGCTTCGCTTCTTCCAGCAACTGGAGTGCCAACTTCGGATTTATCTTTTGTGTATCGCCTGCCACTTGGATTAAGAAATCGACCTTCTCGCCATCTGTTTGCAACCGCGCCACCGCTTGTCTGATCTCTTCGAAACGAGCGGTTTCGGCTTTCTTAGCCATTTCACGAAAATCGATCCTTTTCATGACCGCGTCGCGAACATTGTTTTGCAGGTGCTCGGTGGCAATCTGGCGCGCGCGTTCCGTATCGCCCTCTTCAATCGCTTTGTAAGCTGCTTGCTGATAGAGACGCGATTGGATTTGTTGCGGCGCAACCGCAGCCGCCTGGATCAGCGCATCAGCGGTTGGATTCCCTTGCAGCGCGGTAAAACTTTGAGCGATGTTAGCCGAAGGATTATTTGACATGCCCAGCTCCGACATCTTCTGCCGAACCACCGGGGCCTTTGCCGGAAGATACTGATCGATGATGGGCAGCGCGAGTTGCAATCCGGCCAGTAGACGACGCGCATTGTTCTGTTCCATCTGCGCGGGGGTCGGTTCCTGCCGAACAGCATTTGTCGCTCCAGGACCAACGGCACGCACGCGTGGATTGGCTGGTCCACGCTGATTGTTTTGCGCAGCCGGCGTGGCTTTCAATGCGGCATCGATAACGGTCGAGAGCAGATCGACGTAAACAGACTGGTCGAGCGCCGGCCCGCGGCTCTGAACCGGTTGTTTCGTATCTGTATCTGTGCTTGTGCTGGCAGGCGCAGGCTGACGTGGACCGGGTGTTAGCAGCACCTGGGCCAATCCTACGGCATCGTTGTTAGTTAAAAGATTTGCCGCTTGAATTCGCTTTACTGTTTTATCGGCGAGTTTGTCAGCAGCTTCGGAATCCTGGCTTCGCAGTTGGTTGATCACTTCGGGAAGTGTTCGGGGAAACTGGCCCTTCTCCATCATCTGCTCAGCGTTCTGAGCTGCGAGTTTTGGATCGAGGGCAGCGATCCGGCCGAGCAACGTTTGTTCGAGATTATCTTCGGAATTAATTTGCCCGCGTGGACCACGCTGATCGGCAGTGTTCTGCATCGACGCGGGAGGTTTGGTTGATGCGAGCAACTGGTAAGCGAGTGGGGCATCGTGACGAGCGGCAGCCAGTACCAGTTCCTGTCGTAACTGAACAAAGCGAATGTTTTGTGGTCCAACCGGGCCAACACCACTAAGTTCCTGAAACCCGCGATGCTGGTTTGTTTGCTGAGACGGGGTTCGGCCCAACTCCGCAACTCCCTCGGCAGCCATCGCAAATAACGAGCGGGCGCGTCCCTGATTCTGGTCCCAAAGCATGTCGGCGGCATTTATCTGGACGCGGACACGATTCTCGGTAAGCCGCAACCCCTGGGCTTCGTCAATCACTTGATCCAGCAGACGGTAGGCGTTCTTTTCCCGTTCGGCTTTCTGTTTTTCCTGTTCTTCAGTCGTGGGTTGTTGTGCCGGCTGATCCTGGGCAAGGACGGGGAGCGCCGAAAAGCATAGTAGGGCGAGGGCCAGAGTTACTAGTTTTTTCATGGGCATTACCTCTGCGAAACTTGGCGGATCTTAGCATAATTCGCATTTCGCACTCGTATGGCGAGCATTTCACAGGTTTAGACAAGATTTGCATCTCAATCCTGATAAATCATGTAAATCCTGTAAACTTCAGAAGGAACTTCCCAGCCCGTGTTTGCCGTATAATCCCCGTCATGTACTGCCCGTCCTGCGGTTCGGAAGAACGACAACTGAGCCAATTCTGTCGCGCCTGCGGCACGGATTTGCGCATCGTGCGTAATTCGCTCGAGAACCCGGACGCGATCACGCAGTCGGCCGTGTCCGCGCGAGAACATATCGGGATGGCTGTTGCAGATAAAATTCGGCAGATGAGCTCGGCGAAGGATCTCGAAAGGGTCGCGGAAGACGTTTTGCCGCACTTCGAGAAGTTTCTCGAATCCCCCGAAGAGAAGCGCTTGCGAAGAATCCGCGCCGGCATCATCACTGCCGCCATTGGGCTGGGCGCCACCATTGTTCTGCTGCTGATGGCGCTCGACAAGGGCGACATCTTTCCGTTCATTACGCCGGCTCTCATAACTTTCCTCGTCGGCATTGGAGTCATTGTGAATGGATTGGTCTTCACCGTACCGCGGAAGACACTTCCCGGCGACACTTACGATGCGCTCTCGCAAAAGGTCCTCGACTCGGGTGCAAACAGTCGTCCTTACGAAGTCCCCGCGCCCGCAAACTTGACCAACGAACTTGCTCCCGCGCCGCGACCTCAGGCGACCTCGATAACCGAACACACCACGCATCATTTGAACACCAGCAAGTCATAGGAGCTTCGTCGATGGCGGTAGTCTTGGAGGGTGGATGCCGGGTCTCGACGATGCATGAAGGCGCTCCGCACGTCTCAGGGTCACTTAAAATTTGGAATCAAATAGGGAGGACCAATGGCGCCGAGGCAATCTCGTTGCGAGTTTTGGAATTCGATACAGGGTCATCGCCCGGGCTGCGCAATCGAGAATGCGATGAGGTCCTTTACCTGCTGGAAGATCTCAACGATGAAACTGCCGCCGGTCGTTGCACGATTTTCATCGACGGCAGCGCTTACGAAGTTGGACCACAGACTGGCGTTTACCTCCGGCCAGGACAGACGCTAACAGTCGAAAACTCCGGACCAAACGTCGTGCGCTTTGTTAGCTGCCAGTGTCCGGAGGAGGGAATTACGATTGCTCCGCCGTTGGATCAACCGGTGCGATCTCAGACATATCCAATCGTGAAACTGTCAGATCGTAGGGCGTTACCGACGGCTGATCGTTGGTATAGAGTTTTGGTTGACGACGAGATTGGCAGCGAACAGGTGACTCAGTTTGTCGGATCGATTCCACCAGGCCGCGCCCCCGATCATTTTCACGAGTATGAAGAAGTGCTTTTCATCCTGCGCGGAGAAGGAAGAATGTGGGCAGGTGAGACGAACACACCGATCGCCGCCGGGTCGTGTATCTATCTTCCTAAACGCCAGTTGCATTGTGTTGAGAACACTGGCGCGGGCGAATTGCGATTGTTAGGAGTTTTCTATCCGGCCGGCAGTCCCGCCGTTCGATATGAAGCCGCAGATGAACGCAGATGAACGCAGATTCAGATCTGAGTTCATCTGCGTTCATCTGCGGCTTGGAAGTCTCTTATATCCTTAAAGGGTGTTTCGGGGTTATTGAAATCAGGGCGGTAGTAATAAGCAGCTCCGTCAAACTCCTGCATCCAGCCCTCAGTCATTCCCAACTCATCAAGCGCGGCCGTGGCTTTCAACCACTCCGTCTCTCTAATTCGTCGCGAGAGCAGCACGTAACGCTTATTCGTGGCCGCCTGGTTTGTCGGGTAATACTGGGCCATCAAAGAGATCGCCACACGCGGGCTCAACTCGTCTCTGATCCACTCGATCGACTCCGCAACACTGCCAATGTCATTTGGCAACACCAGCAGACGCACTACTAGACCGCGCTTCAATAAACCATCTTCATCAAACACGAGCTCATCACCAGTTTGCCGGTACATCTCACGCAGCGCGAGCCGCGAAAACTCCTTATACCCACTCACTTTCGAATAGAGATAACCCGACTCGTCGTCCGCATATTTCAGATCCGGCAGGTAAATATCAACAATGTGATCCAGCAATTGCAGTACAGCAACTGAATCGTATGCGTTGGTGTTGTAGACCACCGGCAGTCGCAATCCCTTTCGCGCCGCGAGCAGAATTGATCGCGCCATCTGCGGCGCAAAGTGTGTTGGAGAAACGAAGTTGATGTTGTGACAACCGCGCGATTGCAGTTCCAGCAGCATCTCCGCCAGACGTTCGTGAGTCACCTCGTTTTTGATCTGCTCTTTGTGCGTTTGTGAGATCTGGTAGTTCTGGCAGTAAACACAGCGAAGGTTACAGTTGCCAAAGAACACATTGCCTGCGCCTTTAGTTCCGACCAGCGGCGGCTCTTCGCCGAAGTGTGCTGTGTAGGAAGACACGATTGGCAACCGTCCGGAGTAGCAGGCGGCGATTTCGTTATTCAAACGATTGTTAAGGCAGTCGCGTGGGCAAACAGTGCAGCGTTCGAGCAGATGCTCAAGCTGCTCGACACGATCTTCGAGCAACCCTTCGCCCAGCAGCGCTAAATATGAGGCAGAATTCATCGCTGCCCTTTATAATCCGGTGAATCTTGAAATCCTGTCAAACTCCCGATGCGCCTCTGGATTTCTAAAAACAGTGAAGTTCCAATTCGCGAGCAGTTGGTGACGCAAATTGTCCTGGGTGTCGTCAGCAATGACTTGAAGGTAGCCGAGCGTTTGCCGAGCACGCGCGAACTCGCGCGACGTTACGACATACACGCCAACACCGTGAGCGCCGCCTATCGTGAACTTGCCCGGCGAGGGTGGGTCGAGTTTCGCAAGGGCAGCGGCGTTTACGTGCGAGCGCGAAACGACGAACCGGTCGACAACAGGCTCGCTCTCGATCAACTTATCGGACGTTTCTTCCGAAATCTTCGTGAAGACGGATATTCGCTGGCGGAAATAAATGCATGCGTCCAGCGGTCGCTATCGATGCAACGGCCCGATCACTTCCTTTTGCTCGAACCCGACCCGGAACTGCGCGAGATCCTCGTGGCCGAAATCTCAACGGCGACAAAGGTAAAAATAAGAGGTGCTGCTCCTGAAGAGCTCGACAACGCAGCGGGCGCTGTGCCGTTGGTGTTGTATGGACATCTCGAAGGGTATGCAGATCGGATCAAGCCTGAGACGGATCTGCTCGTACTGCATTCAGCTTCTGTGGTGGAATCAATGCGAGGCCAAACGCGACCCTCGCCTGATGCGTTGGTGGCGATCGTTTCACGTTGGCCGGAGTTCTTACGCTGGGCCCGCACGATGTTGGTAGCAGCCGGGCTGGATGCTGACGCGCTGAGTTTTCGCGATGCACGTGAGCGCAGTTGGGAGAAGGGACTGCGCTCGGCAGCCTTTGTGATTACCGATTCACTGATGGCACCGCGCATACCTGCGGTCTGCGAGGTTAAAGTGTTCAGAGTGCTCGCGGAGTCGTCGTTGAAAGAGGTTCGCGAGTACGCGGAGCGGTTCTTCTAGTATCCACAGATTACACAGATTTCTTTAAGGCGGCGTAATCTGTGGATGGATCTATTGCTTGTCCTTCGCGAGCGTGCGCACGTAGTTCACCACGTGCCAGCGCTCTTCCTCGGTCATGCGTTTCTCACCCGCCGGCATGATCCCCGTAATACCCTTCGAGATCTTCCAGAAAACTTCGCCGTCGGTCATAGCGGTCATACGTTCTTTGTTCGTGAGGTCCGCGGGTTTACGGCGAAGCTTTGCCAGGTTTGCTTCGTTGCCTGTGCCAGTCTCGCCGTGACAGAAGATACAGTTGCCTTTGGTTTTTTCGAGATATAGCTCTTTCCCTTTCGCGATCGACTCAGCGCTCGCGGTCACCGGGTTCTTGGTTTCATCAGCATTGGCAGGAATTTCCCACGTGTTCTTCGAGAAGTCCTGTTGCGCGCCGCCTCCCGAAGGCGTGGACATAATCGAACGATTCTCGTTCTGATTCTGGTTCTTGTTGGTGGTGGTGGAACTGTTCGCGTTTTGCGCCGACGACGTTATCGCTATGTCGAAAGAAGTCGCAAACATTATTGAGACTGCGAGCAGCAGTGAAAATGCCAATAGTGACAGACTAGTTGACTTTCGCATTGTTCGATTTCTCCTCTAGATTTGTGCTCTACCTTGGTCGTTTCTTCCTCACGGGCTTTTTAGCCGGAGCGGGCTTCGGCAGCGTTGGCACCGATACCGCCTCAACTTTTGGCCTCGGCTTAAGGAAGTCTGCCACAGCTTTTTCAGGAATGTCGGCCTCCCAAACGACTTCACTCTCTTTCGCCGTCATTTTAAGCGACTGCAAAATCTTTTGGGCATTTTTATCCGGAACGGAGTTAATGCCTTGCTGCATCAGTGCCGAAAGCAGATTGTTGATAATCTTCGCCGTATCCGGATTATCAGCATTCATCGCGCCACGCAGACTGAAATTGGTTCCATTCATTGTAATGGCCGCGTAGAAGTTGCCAAAAGTGGTGTCGCAACGCGACTCGCGCGCAGTGTTTTCAAGTCCAAGTAAACCTAAACTCTTTACCAACGCAACGAGTGGCGCGCCTGAAGCGGCGATGAGCGCATTCGGATCGCGCATTAACGATTCAAGTGCTGCTGCACTAATTCGGCCGTTTCCCTCAGTGGCGTCGACGGCGGATTTGAGATAACGCAGATTGCCAATGGCCAAAGAATTTGCGCTCAAAGGCATCGCGCCCATTTCGACATACGGTTTGAATATCGAATTCTTCTCTGCCTCAGCGGCGATTGGATCGACCCTCATCACGGCGATTGATTTTGAACCGTACTTCTCAACACGAAGCTTGTCCTGAAGATGGAGTTGTCCGAGAGTAATGAGAGAGTCTGCACTAAAGTCTCCCCCCAGGACTGCCATCACATCAGGAGCGACGAAACTCAAATCGCTCGCAGGCTTGTGAAAGCGCACTGCGAAAACGAGGTACTCAATAGTAGCCGGATCGACACCGATCGATTTCTTTATATCGGCGAAGGCGTCGCGCATCTTAGCGAACTCGGCTGGGGACATCACACGCGGCGCGGCCTCGTTGAGAATGCGCTGCGGGCTGAGATAGATCAGGACGTCCGCTTCCGGGAGTGAAGCAAGTGCGGCCCGGGGGTTCTGCGCAAAGGCAGTGGGTGCGAGCAAGAGAAGAACCAGCAGAAGTAGTTTCGTGTGTCGCAAATAGAGGGACCTCCGTTATAAAGTTTGCGTCATAGTCGCACAAAGAAGTTTTCACGCAAAGGCGCAAAGGGCACAAGAATAAGGCGCAAAGTAAAAACGAGACTTTACTTTGCGCCTTTGCTTCTTTGCGCCTTTGCGTGAAAACCACTTTCGACCTCACGATACCGAAAACACTTTGAATCGTGATCGTTGACCATCCCAACCGCTTGCATGAACGAATAACAGATCGTTGACCCGACAAATTTAAAACCCCGCTTGATCAGGTCCTTGCTTAGCGCGTCAGAGACTTCCGTGCGCGCAGCGAGAGCTTGTCCGGGCTTTCGCCGCAGCGGTTTCCCGTTCACAAAGTGCCACACGTATTCATCGAAGCTCCTAAACTCGCGTTGCACCTGTAGAAAAGCGATCGCATTTGTTACTGCGGAATTGATCTTCAGGCTATTGCGAATGATCCCTGCATCGTTCATCAACGCCGCGATCTTACGCTCACTGTATTTGGCGACCTTTGCCGGATCGAAATGATCGAAAGCAGCGCGATAGTTGTCGCGCTTTCTGAGAATGGTTTCCCAACTGAGTCCGGCCTGTGCGCCCTCGAGAATCAGGAATTCGAAGAGACGCGCATCATTGTGAACGGGCACACCCCACTCTTCGTCGTGGTAGGAGATTAACAGGGGGGTAGTGGCCCAGGAGCAACGCGTTACCAAGATTGCAGGATTCTACAGGATTTAGACGAGAATCTTGAAAGTCATGTAAGCCTGTCTATCTTTCCGGTCAGACACTTAACAACCGTGACGAGTTCGCCTATTTCCACTGGCTTCGCAACGTGCGTGTTGTAACCCGCTGCGATTGCGCGTTTTCGATCCTGCGCCTGCGTGTACGCAGTGAGCGCAATCGCCGGAATGTGCTCGCCTTTTTCACTTTCCTGATAGCGCACCTGTCTGATCAATTTGTAACCATCAGTGTCCGCCATGCCGATGTCGCTAATTAACAGATCGAAGTGTTCGGAAAGCAGCAGCCCGAGGGCCTCGGCCGCCGATGAAGCTCCACACACGTTAGCGCCGTGGGCAGCAAGGTCGAGCGTGATCAAATCGAGCGCGTCGAGCTCGTCCTCGACGACCAGAATCCGCAGGTCTTGTAGATCGGTCTCCGTCACATCTTCCTGGAGTGGAATTGCTGCGGGTACGTCCTCGAGATTGAGCTGTGTGCTGGGAACAGGGAGTTTGACCGTGAAAACTGCTCCGGATCCGGAAGCCATATTCTCCGCCGCAATAACTCCACCGTGCAGCTCAACCAAATGTCGCACGATCGCGAGCCCGAGTCCCAACCCGCCATGAGTGCGCGTCATCGAGCCGTCGGCTTGCCGGAAGCGTTCAAAGACATGTGGCAAAAACTCAGGAGCGATACCTGGTCCCGTATCTCTTACCTCGATCTCAGCGTAAGTTTCATCCTGACTGACACGAACGCTCACAACGCCGCCGACCGGCGTAAACTTCGATGCATTTGAGAGCAGGTTCCAAACAACCTGCTGCAAACGATCCGCGTCGCCGGCAATGATTTTGAGTCCCTCTTGATAGTGTGTCTCGACACGGATGTCCTTTACTTCGAGCGCTGGTTTAACTGCATCGAGCGCGGCATTGACGACGGAGATCAAATCAACTGGTCCAAGGTGAAGCTGAAGTTTTCCAGTGATGACACGCGAAACGTCGAGGATGTCTTCGATAATCTGCTTTTGCGCCCACGCGTTCCTTTCGATTACTTCAATCGCGTGAATCGAGCTTTCATTATCCAGACGACCTGCCTTCAATATTCGGGACCAACCAATCACGGCGTTCAAGGGCGTGCGCAACTCGTGTGACAGAGTGGCAAGAAACTCGTCCTTTAGCCGGTTGGCCTTCTCGGCATCCGCGCGGGCAGTGCGTTCGCGCACGAGCAGTTGGGCTACCTTCTCTTCCGCGCGTTTGCGCGCAGTGATGTCGCGATTGATGCTAACGTAACAGAGCGGCTCGCCCAGCCCGCTGCGCATGGTGAATACCGACAACTCAATATTTCTTTCTTCACCACTCTTGGTCCGGCAAATACTCTCGCCCGAATAGTCTCCAGACTCAACAAGTTGGTTGAAGATTTTTTGAAACGTTTCCTCGCCGAGATATATGGCAGGCGTCTTGCCCTTTAGATCGTCGTCGGCGTAACCGAGTAGTGTGAAGTGAGCGCCGTTTTGCTGAAGGTAGAAACCATCGGGGTCGATGATGGCAATGGCTTCCCTTGAGTGCGAAAAAATCTCGCGATACAGGTCTGCGTGTAGCTCGACGGGTCGCGCCGATGGCTCGCTGCGAACTTCTCGACTCGGCGAAGCCTTTAGAGACATACAATCGCCCTTGCAATCGCAGGGCACATCGAAGGGGGGTAGTTGCCGGGCGAGCCGATATTAACACTGACTCGTGCTAAATGAGCGTTTTTATAGATAGAACACGTAAGGAAAGTGGCTTGCCCTTGCTATTGGACTTGAGAACGGGGGGCAAGCCACCCCTTCCTAACTTGTTCTATAATCCTACAAAATGGAACGGACCTTGACTGGATTCCCTGTTCGCACTGATTCATAGACTGCTTCTGCTATCTCAACAGACATCAAGCCGTCGAGAGCGGTTACGAGTGGTGGTGAGCCATTAATAATCGAGTCGATGAACGCCCGATCCTCTTGCAGATAACCCCATTTTTCTTCGCGAGGCAACTGCTGCATGGACTGCTGTGTGAAGTGGCCTTCGAGATTGATACTGCAAGTGAGGCTTTCCATTTCACGTGTGACCAGCGTTGCATGATGGCAAAAAACTTCCACGCGTTCGAACGGAAACAACCAACTCGCATCCGCGGCAGTCGCAAGTGTAGCGTGCATGCCGTTTGCGAATTTCAGCAGCAGTGAGAAATCGTCGATCTCTTTGTACTCATGTGTGGATCCGATCGCGTGCAGGCTTTCCACCTCGCCGAAGAGGAACCGCATCATGTCGAACATGTGAATCGGCGTCTCGTACAAGAAGCCACCGGTGATCTCGGGATTGCCGGTCCATTCGGGTTTCAGCAGCTCGCCGCGGTTCATCTTGACGTTGGCTGAGTGCGGCGCGTGAGTCTCGGAAATCATTCGCTTCAGTTCGACATAGACGGGAGCGAAGCGTCGATTGTGGCCCACTTGAAACACGCCGGGCGCGTTCCTGGTTTTTTCGAACACTCTTTGCGCGGCGGCGACACTTGTCGCCAATGGCTTTTCGCAAAAGACATGCTTGCCGGTCTCCATGGCCGCAATGGCTAACGAAACGTGTTGGGTGTTCGGAGTAGTGATAAAGACCGCATCAGACCTTTCGAGTAATTCAAGAATCGTGGCAACAGGAGTTGCGCCATGCGAACCGGCGAGACGTTCAGCGCACTCGGGGACCACATCCTGCACGGCAGTAAGTCGAACTCGATCATCGCGCGCCAGCACGTCCGCATGCACGGCCGCGATGTAGCCTGCCCCGATTATTCCGACTCTGATCTTTGCCATGTCAGCCACAAAGAAAATATTTAGCCACAAGGAAGCACAAAAAGCACAAACAATGAAAGGACGCCTAAGTTTTTAAAAATTCCTTTTTGTGATTTTTGTGCCTTTTAGTGGCGATCCAGAATTTGTTTAGTGGCGGCGCGTGCGTCGCGCGCGAGCGCAAAGGGATCTCTTTCCCAGTACTCCGGTCGGAAGATCTCAACGCTCGCAACTTTGTCGTATCCAATACGGTGGAAAGCAGAGATCATTTCGCGCAGCGGTAAAACTCCGAGGCCCGGCAACAGACGATGACGATCCTCCAACTGATCGCGCGGAAGATCTTCAGCGTCGTTGATGTGGAAGATCTGTATAACTTCCGGATCGAGAGCTTCGATCATCTCGAATGTCGAACCGCCTGCGTGAAAGTGAAAACTATCGATGACGAGACCCAAATCTTTCCGATCTGCTTCACGCACTATTTCGGCAGCGAGATCCAGTGTGGGCACACTGCAATCCGGTTGACCAAGAAACTCGAAAGCGAGCGCAACATCATGCGCTGCTGCAATGTCGCATAGTTCAGTCAGCACTTTTAGTGACTCTGTGATTACAGTCTCGCGCGTTGCGCCGCCCTTTGGCAGGACCCCGGGCACCACAACGATGCAGGGGCAGCCAATTTCAGCCGCGATAACGCTCAGTTCCTCGCACTCCATTTTGATTGATTCGTAGCTTTCGGCATCGCGAAACGTGATGTGCTCGATGGAGTTGATGCTCAACGGTTGGAGGCCAGACTCAGTGAAAAGATCTTTGAGTTCCGACGTCGATCTCTGTTTGAGAAAAGCCCGGAGTTTTGCCGCCCAAATCTCCAGGTAATCGAAGCCCGCTGTCTTCGCGGCCTGCAAATCAGTGGCAAGGTCAGCCCTCATTGTCGTAGCGCCGTTCAGTGCGAGTTTCATAAGTTATTTTTGTGACGAAGAGAATAACACGGACGCCGTTTCCGGTTTGACTTGCTGGGGGGATTAGTTGTAAAAGCGCGTCAGATAAACCTAATTCCGCATCCCTACTTTCCCGGTCAGATGGCCGGGAATCGGTTTTGTTGACAAAGAAGGAGATACAAATGGCTCTACGACTTGGCGACATAGCACCCGATTTCACAGCAGATACCACGGAAGGTCCCATCCGGTTTCACGAGTGGCTTGGCGATAGCTGGGCAGTTCTGTTCTCGCACCCGAAGGATTTCACCCCGGTTTGCACCACCGAATTGGGTTATGTGGCGCGCTGTAAACCAGACTTCGAAAAACGTGGCGTGAAAGTGATTGGACTCAGCGTCGATCCCACGGATTCGCACAAGCGCTGGGCAGAGGACATTAAAGAAACCCAGGGGTCTGAGCTCAACTTTCCCATAATTGCCGATCCCGATCACAAGATAGCTGAACTTTACGACATGATCCACCCAGAGATCAGCGACGTGTTCACAGTCCGCTCAGTTTACGTTATTGGCCCAGACAAAAAGATCAAGTTGATGATCACTTATCCGGCCAGCACCGGACGCAATTTCGACGAGATCCTCCGCGTGATCGACTCATTGCAATTAACGGCGAAGTACAGCGTTGCGACGCCGGTCAATTGGAAAGATGGCGACGATGTGATTATCGTTCCTTCGTTGTCTGACGAGGCCGCGAAGGAGAAGTTTCCGAGTGGCTGGAGAGCTCCGAAGCCGTACCTGCGAATCACACCGCAGCCAAACAAGACCGCGGCTCCGGGCGACACGGCAGCGAAGACCGCTTCGTAACTGGCCACAGATTTTGTAGCCACAAAGAAGCACAAGAGGCACAAAACAGTTTCACTAAACTTTTTGTGCCTTCTGTGCTTCTTTGTGGCTTAGAATCGCCACAATCGTTCATGAGCCTTCCGCCCAAAACACAACTCGGGCGTTACGAAATCCGCTCTCTTTTGGGCGCCGGTGGCATGGGTGAGGTCTACCTCGCGCAGGACACCAGTCTCAACCGCAAAGTCGCTTTGAAAGTTTTGCCCGCTGAGGTTGCTTCCAATCAGGATCGGATGCGGCGCTTCAAACAGGAAGCGACTGCCGCAGCTTCTCTCAATCACCCAAGCATCGCGCACATCTATGAAATCGGCGAAGAATCCGGACTCAATTTTATCGCCATGGAGTACGTTGACGGCTCAACGCTGCGCCAGAAGATTCACGAACCGGAGGAGGAACTTTCGAAACTGCTGCGTATCCTGCAACACGTCGCCGAAGGACTCGCAAAAGCCCACGACGCCGGCATTGTCCATCGCGATCTGAAGCCCGACAACATCATGATCACGTCTGACGGCCACGCGAAGATTCTCGATTTTGGTCTCGCTAAACTGATCGAACAGCAAACCAGCACGAGCAGCGTCAGCAGCGAAGAGCCGACGATCCTGCAACATTCAACTCCGGGCGTGATTCTCGGAACGATGGGTTATATGTCGCCCGAACAAGCCCAGGGTAAGTCAAAAGATATCGATAACCGTTCAGACATCTTCTCCTTCGGCTGCATCTTGTTTGAAGCGATCACCGGACAAAAGGCGTTTTCCGGCAAAGATCATATCGAAGCACTCAACAAGATCATTCGCGAGCCCGTGCCACCTCTCGCCGCATTCAATCCAAATGCGCCTGCCGACTTGCAGCGCATCGTGCGTCGCTGTCTAGCCAAGGATCCCGATCAGCGTTATCAGAACATCAAGGACGTTGCGATCGAGTTGAAGGAAGTGCGACGCGCAATGCAGGAGGGCGATACGAATGTGCCGCCGGTTTCATCCGCCGCTCGTGACGCGCGGACGATGTGGCACTCGGAAACAACGCGAGTGCAATCGCAAGCGGCCACCGCGGAGCGTTCAGCTTCCACCCGCGCTTCGAGTGCGGAGTTTATTGTCAACGAACTAAAGCGGCACAAGACGGCTACCGTTATTGGCGCCATTGCCGTTTTGATTCTGTCCCTGGCGGCGGTATTTGGGATTCGATCCTATCTTCACGCGAAGAGCACGGAAGTCGCAGTTGAATCAATCGCTGTGATCCCATTCGTCAATGAAAGCAAGGATGCGAATGCCGAGTGGATCTCAGACGGTCTAACCGAGAGCATCATCAACAACCTGACTCAACTCCCGAACTTGAAAGTCATCGCGCGCAGTTCAGTGTTTCGTTACAAGGGCAGGGAATCTGATCCCCTTGCGGTCGGTAAAGAGCTGGGTGTGCGCGCGGTGTTGACCGGACGATTGATGCAGCGCGGCGACACGATGGTGATTAGCGCCGAGCTGGTTGACATTCGCGACAACAAACAACTCTGGGGCGAGCAGTACGAGCGAAAACTCGCCGACATGCTTTCGGTGCAGCGCGAAATTGCGAGAGAGATCACCACCAACCTGCGACCGACGCTGTCAGGCATGGAACAGTCGCGCATGGACAAACAGTTCACGGCGAACGCGGAGGCGTTTCAACTTTATCTGAAGGGACGCTTCTACTGGAACAAGCGCACGCCGGCGGATTTCCAGAAAGCAATCGCATTTTTTCAACAAGCCATCGAGAAAGATCCAAATTACGCTCTCGCTTATTCCGGTCTCGCCGATACCTATGCGTTGCTCACCGCATACACGACTGAACCGGCGCGACAGGTGATGCCAAAAGCCAAGGAAGCTGCATTGAAGGCGCTTGCTCTCGACGACAAACTCGCCGAAGCACACGCGTCTGTGGGCCAGATTGCGAGGTACTACGATTATGATTTTGCGACTGCCGAAAGAGAGTATCGCCGCGCGCTCGAGCTCAATCCGAATTATCCGACGGCGCACCAGTGGCTTGCTGAACAGCTCTCGGCGTTGAAACGCCCCGACGAAGCAATCGCTGAAATTCGCCGCGCGCTCGAGCTCGATCCCTTCTCATTAATCATGAACCGGATCTACGCTGATATTTTGGTTGCGGCGCGACGTTACGATGAAGGTATCGAAGAGTACAAAAAGGTGCTCGAGCTCGAAGCTAACTTTATGACCACGCATTATTTCCTCGGTCGTGCTTACGAGGCGAAGGGCATGTACGATGAAGCCGTGAGAGAGTACTCGCTTACGGCACGAAACGGCCCGGAGGCAAAGGACGCGCTGGCGCGTAGCGAGGCCTACAAAAAGTCCGGCTGGAATGCGTACGTGCAAATGAATTTGGATCAGTTGGTTGTGCATTCACCGGAACGACGGTTCCCACCGTTTCTGATAGCAACCCTCTATGCGCGATTGAATAAGAAAGACGAAGCGCTGGAATGGTTGGAGAAAGGCTATGAGGAACGCGATTTTCGGATGACGCTGTTGAGCACTGCGTTCGAGTTCGATAAGTTTCGATCGGATCCGAAGTTCAAGGAATTGGTGCGGCGGATGGGTTTGCCTGAGTAAGAGCTTGGCACAGATTTCACGGATGAATACTGATGAAGTAATCTGTCTTCATCCGTAAAATCTGTGGCTAGAATTTTTTATGAAGTTAGTCGTTATCCTGATTTTAGCGTCACTATTTTTCCCTCAGGATGACGTCATTCGCGTCGATACAGATGTCACGAACCTCCCTTTCACTGTAACGGACAAACAACGCCGCTTCATCACGACTGTCCGAGCTGAAGACGTTCGCGTGTTCGAGGATGGTGTGCCTCAAACGGTTTCTGTCTTTCAGGAAGAAACAGACCGGCCACTGGCAATTGCGTTTCTGATCGACGTCAGTCGATCGCAGGAGTTCACGCTGCCTGATGAGAAGGCCGCGGCGAGATCGTTTATCGAGAAAGTGATCAATTCGAATAAGGATCAGGTGGCGATTGTTCCATTCACCGGGTTGGCCTATCTCGAGCAGGGGCTCACGCGCGACGTGTTGAGCGTCTATAGAGTTTTGCAGCGCGTGGAAGTTGCAGTGCCGGCTTACCTGGGCACAGGCCAGCCGCTGATGGGCATACCGACTGGTCCGGGAATGCTGGCGCCTCCCGAAGAAGGCACCACGGCAATCTGGGATGCGGTGGCGTTGACGTCGAACGACGTGTTAGCCAACGCGCCCGGACTCCGGCGAAGAGCGATCATCTTGTTAACAGATGGTCTCGACACGGCGAGTCGCTTGATGCAAAAGGAGGCGATTAACCGCGCCCTCGCGGCGGAGACGGTGATCTACGCTATCGGCATCGGCAACAAGAGAGATGGGGTGGACCGCGGTGCGCTTCGTAGTCTCGCCGAACGCACTGGCGGGCGCGCCTTCTTCCCCGACAAGAAGCTCGATTTGGATGCTGCCTTCGCCGAGATCGAGCGCGAGTTGCGTACGCAATATCTCATTGCTTATTCATCGACGAATAAAAAACGCGACGGTGCTTACAGGAAGATAACCATCGAAATCACGAACCCCGAGCTACGCAAACAAAAACTCGAAATTCGCCACCGCCCCGGTTACTACGCCAAAAGCCTTTGACAGGATTTACAGAATTTACAAGATGTCTTTTTTTAAGCATCCTGTAAATTCTGTAAATCCCGTCTAAACAAAATTCTGTCTTGACTGCGAACCGCAAGCTGCGGTAAGGTGCTCGCCCACTTCTGAAGAAGTAGGTCCACGATCATGTATCGTACTGCGTGTTACATCTTCTCTTAATCCTTCGCGACCGTCCCGGTCGTGACCTCTGAGTGTATTTAAGAAGTCCGACGAAGTCCGAAAGGATTCGTGTCGTCGTGTCAGCTCTCATCAAGCTGGCTTGCAGAGATCTGTGTGTCCGATGG
>JBKPJS010000159.1:0-3500 GCA_046730815.1 Acidobacteriota bacterium | reverse complement strand
CAAGGGGAAAAGACCTGCAGTGTCGAACCAGGCGGCAAGCCTTGTGATCACTGCGCGATGTGCAGTTCGAGAGGTTTTTAGGCCGCAGATGAACGCGGATAAAAATCCGGATTTAAATCGGATTTAAAGATCCGCGTTATCTGTGGTTACTTATTTTGGTTCTGACGCAGCGAGTTTGCATTGATCTGCGGCACTGTTCGCGCGCCCTCTTCAGCTTTGAAGTACGGCTCCTCTTTAAATCCATAAAGCTTCGCTCCAATTACGGTGGGAAAACGCGCGCGCGTGGTGTTGTAGTCCTGCACACTCGCGTTGTAATCGTTGCGTGCAGTTGCCACGCGGTTTTCGGTGCCAGCCACTTCATCTTGCAACTTCAAAAAGTTTTCGTTTGACTTCAGAACGGGATAATTTTCCTGTAACACCAGCAATCGTCCAATCGTGCCGCCAAAACTGTTTGCAGCATCGATCACCGCCTGCTTCTGTTCGGGAGACTTGTCTCCACCTTCGCCTTGCGGGGCTTGACTCGTTGCATTCAACAAGCGTGAGCGCGCCTGCGCGATGGTGCCAAAAACTTCCTGCTCCTGGATTCCCGCCAGCTTCGCTGACTCTACCAGGTTGTTTATAAGATCTGCGCGGCGTTGCAGCTGAGTTTCTATCCCGGCCCACTTGCCCTTTACGTCTTCGTGTTTTGTCGTCAGCGTGTTGTATCCGCAACCACTGGCAGCAAAAGAAATCATTGCCACAGCGAAAAGGATCACCAGTCTTCGGGTCGTCTTCATCTTCAAGTCTCCCATGTGTAAGTTAGTTTCCAAGCTCGTCTACTGCTTCAACAACCTGTTCAACCTGGAACAGGTAGGCTCCAAAAAGATCATTGGCGTCTTTTTCCGACGAGGGGAGATCACCGCCAGTGCGAAACTGAAAAATTCTCTCAAAGGGCGCGGGGTCGAGCTTCAATAGTCTCGCAGTCGCACGCACGCAATCGGGTTTTGCCACGGGCGCTTCCTGGCGGTGCAACAGCAACACGGCCCTGAACAGCGCCGCGAAACTCGACAAACTGTCGCTCATCAAGTCGCACAACTTTTTGATCGAAACTGAAGCGGGAATATAAAGACGACGCAACTGGATCAACTTGCTTCTCAATTCGTACTCAGTCTGATGACGAAGATTCGCATCCGAGAGTTTTACAAACTCGAAAGGATCATGACCGTAAAGAACAATGCGCGCGTTTGCCATCTGATGAAACTCGATGGGAAATACGTCAGCAGCATCGGAGAGTTCCTCCACCGTGAAATAAACCGGCAGCGGATGGCCCAGTCGCTGCCACTCGCGCATCGGCGCCTGCGCCTGGCGCAAGTCTTCGGGCGTGATGCGGTTGAGCGCGATGAGCAGGTTGTAGTCTGAGCGCAACTCGATGTGATCGCCTGAGGCGGCCGAGCCGTAGAGGACCACGCAGGCGAGGTTCGCTCCGTGCGTAGCGCGCAGATCCTCAACGAGTCCTTTTAGGGCTTCCTGTACTACAGTCTTAACCATAACTAACTACGGATAACACGGATTCAAAACGGATTATTTACGGATCAGTACTTTATCCGTTTTATATCCGTGAAATCTGTGTTACCAACTTCCTCCCGATCCGCCTCCTCCAAAATCACCACCTCCGCCAAAACCTCCTCCGAAACCACCACCGCCACCAAATCCTCCGCCGCCGAATCCACCTCCACCCCAGCCACTGCTGGATCCCCAGCGGCTGCGGCCTCCCAGGTTACTAAACAGGCTTCCCCACAGCAGGGCCTGCAAACAGCCGCCACCGCCTCCACGTCGTCTGCCTGACGAGAAGAGAATCATTAGAATGAAGCCGATGATAAGTATCCCTATACACATACTGCTTAAACTCTTTTGTGCCGGTTGCGGTTCGACCGGCTGACTTTCGCGATACACATAACGCTGATCGATGCCCTCGATACTGAAACCACGTTTTGCTGCGAGCGTCGCAGCATAAGACTGGACCGTATCGAGAATCCCTTTGCTGTAGTTCCGTTGCCTGAACGCAGGTACCAGTCGTTCACGTTGAATTTGACCGACAAGCCCATCCGGCAAATCGCCTTCAATATGACGACTCACCTGCGTGAAATATTTTCGATCCTGGATTGCAACCACCAACAGAAAACCGGCCTTCTCTGCGTCCCTTGGTCCAATCCCCCAACCCCGAGCAACTCGCAATGAATAGTCGAAAATGTCGAGACCGCCCGTCGTGTCGACTGTCAGTACCGCATATTCGATATTCCCGCGCTCTTTCAAATTCAAGTAGATCGACTCCAGTCGCTGCCGGGTGCCGGCGTCGATCACGTTTGCGTTATCTACGATGGGGGTAAAGGGAACAGGAAGTGGAACTGGCGATTGCGGCGTGGTCTGCGCGTTTACTTCAACCGCCAGGAGGGAAAAGACCAGAGCCAGAAGGCCGAGGCCAAGCCAGCCAGGGTTAAATTTTTTCAAGCGCAAGCGCAATAGCGAAATTCTCGTCAGTGCCAACCCTCGAACAACCGGTGTAACAAGTAGAAGAGGGCCACCCCTCCAAAAACGACAATTGACACCGTGGGGTTTCTTTCTTCTTTATGATTCACTTCGGGGATCAGGTCGCTGGCAGCTACATAGAGCGTGACACCTGCCGAGAATGGCAACGCATAACCCACCGCATTCCTCATCCGCGCGTCGAGCAATGCGACACCAATGACACCCGCCAAAGTCGCCGCACCGATTGCGGCGGTCGCAATCAAAGCTTTCTGCGTAGAACGTCCAGTGGCTAGCATGATCGATGCCACAGTGAAACCTTCGGGCATTTTGTGGAGGAGAATAGCGATAAACACCAGAATTCCGACTTTGAAGTTCACCAGGAAAGCGGACGCTATTGAGACACCGTCAAAGAACGTGTGAATCCAAAGACCGCCGACTGCCGTGTACGCCGATGAAGGGCGCATGAACGATTCAGGATGAGTTTCAGCGCCAAAGTGGAAGTGTGGAGCGAGCGTGTGTTCGAAGAACTGTATCGTCAGGTAACCGAGAAGGAGTAGCGCCATGGCGCCGGCCACAGCTTCTGCTGACGACTCACCGGGTGAGTTCCTCGTCCAGATGCCGACAGTTTCCGGAAGAATCTCGATAAAGATCGCGGCGAGCATGAATCCTGCGCCCAGTGCGACGAGATACTTCAGGAAACGCTCGCCGAGACGATGAGCGCCTGATTTAACGAGAATCAGCCCTCCGAGGACATTCGCGCCCGCAGCCAGCAACCCGAAGAGGAGAATCGAGGTCATCGTGTGATGGGCCAGTGTACATCATTCAAGTAGGCGGACAACAGGCGATCACCTCAGTTGGCTTACCTATTGACACTCTCTGGAGCGCGGCGTAGTATCCGGCCTTGGGTGGTCAAAAGTGGTCGGAAGTGGGTCCAACCTCGTAGCAACACCGATCATCAGCAACACTTTTCCTTTGGGCCACCCACCAAAGCTCTC
>JBKPJS010000158.1:0-4233 GCA_046730815.1 Acidobacteriota bacterium | reverse complement strand
CAATTAACTTTGGTCGTGATCTTCGTGCGCCGCCGTTGAATTTCCTGCTGAGGATGCGTGCGCGACCGGTGGCGTCGATGGTTAACGGCGCACGGTACTCTTGCTCGTGTCCGTCAACCTTCAGTCGAATGCCGAGCACGTCGCGTCCGTTGAGGATAGGTTCATTGACGCTTGCTCCTTCCAATACGGTGACACCGCATTGTTGTGCTCGGCGCAGAAGTACGTCGTCCATGAGCGCGCGACTCAAACCGAGTGCGGCGGGTCCGCCAAACCAACTGCTGGGAATAGTGACGTGGTGACCACGAGATGAGTAGAAGACAGTCTCGACGAGCGAGGTTGGGCCAGCGGCGGTCATCGGTTCTGAGACGCCGAGATTTTGAAAGTGCCGCTGGCACTCAGGCGAAATAAATTCACCGCACAGTTTTGCTCGTGGGAACTTTTTTTGTTCGATGAGGAGGACGCGAACCCCTTTACGCGCCAAATGGATCGCGGCGCTGCTTCCTGCCGGTCCAGCCCCAGCAATAATCACATCGAATGACATCATGTAGGGGCGGCCCTCCGTGGCCGCCCGATCTCCCAATTATGAACGACGGGTGGCCACAGAGGGCCACCCCTACAATAAATTCACGCGGCTTTCGCTTTATTATCTTTCAACTGCACAGTCGCGCCGGCGGCGGCGCTCAACACGAGGCGGGACGGAAAGTGCCGTTCTACCCAAATATCGTGCAGCCCTGCACGTTTGCCCAACTCGAGTAACTCGTCCGCCTTGAAACTTCGAAGTATCGAAAGCGCGCCATCATGTCGAATCAAACGATTCTTTAACACTAACTTGCCAAGTGTCGTGTAAAAAAAGTAGGCGACTGGACTCCGGTGAAGGTCTATGACAAAGATCCTGCGTTTTGCGACGCGACTCATCTCGCGAAAAATCTGAATGATCTGCTCCTCGACGAAGTGATGCGTAAAGAGCGAGCACATCACGTAATCAAACTCCGAGTCGAAAAACGGGAGTTTCAACGCATCGCCACGCACCGAACTAATCTCGGGAAAACTGCTCGACTCTTCGATGATCGATTCCGCGGAGCGTTCGTTCAATTCAAGACCTACCGCACGCAAGCGGCGATTAGTTTGCCTGGCCCAGTCGGCAGCGACGCGCAAGAGCTCTCCTGAGCCCGCGCCAACATCGAGTATCGAAAAGCACGTTAAAGAATTGGACTCTATCTCCGGAAAGAGAGTCGCCTTTAAGCTATGCGCGTCACCCATCCAGCGGTTAACAAACTGTAACTCGGCAATACAGTCCTCATACTCCTCCGGCGTGTAATTGCCGGTGTCGAGGTGTTCCAGCTTATAGCTGCGTTGTTTGAATTTATCGAACATGTTGGACCACTGATTAAGGATCAATCCTTTGGACCACCAACGCACTGTTCTTTGATCCAAACCCGATACAGTTGCAGAGGGCCATCCGCACGCTTGCTTCGCGTGCTTCATTAGGGACGTAGTCGAGATCACAATCAGGGTCAGGTTCGTCAAGGTTAATCGTCGGAGGGATTTTGTTGGTGTGCATTGCGCAAAGCGCGGCCCCAAGCCCCGCCGCGCCACTCGCGCCCTGCGGATGACCGATTTGCGATTTAGTCGCAGACATCGGTATACGCGCGGCCTGGCCGTTGAACGCGAGTTTCAAAGCGCTGGTTTCGATTCGATCGTTGAGGACGGTCGAGGTGCCGTGCAGATTAACGTAGTCAAGATCCTTTGCTTCACAGCCGGCGTCCTCGAGGGCGAGGCGCATCGCGCGCGCCGGTTCATCACCATCCTCGGCGAGGCGAACGCGATGATAAGCGTCGCAAGTGGCGCCATAACCGGTGATCTCCGCGTAGATCCGCGCGCCTCGATTGACAGCGTGTTTGAGCTCTTCAAGCACGTAGATCCACGCGCCTTCGCCGAGCACCATTCCCGATCGATTTCGTGAGAAGGGCCTCGAAGCACGATGAGGCTCGTCGTTCCAGTCGCTGGTCAACACGGTCATGAGATTGAATCCAGCCAGAATACCCGGGGCAATCGGTGCGTCGACGCCGCCGGAAACCATCACGTCCTGCCGGCCGAGTGCGATGTGCTGTGCCGCATAGGCCATCGCATCCGTGGAGCTAGTGCAACCCGTGGAAACGATGTGCGACAAACCACGTAGACCAAACGCCATCGAGAGTTCGCTCGACAACCCGCCATGCGTCGAAGCCGGGATGGTGTACACACTCGCTTTGCTGGTTGGACCAACGTACCAATACTCATATTGCTGTTCAGTGAATGCGAGACCACCGCCGCCAGTTCCGAGCTCGACACCGATGGCGCGACGTTCAGCCAGGGAAAGATCGTTGGGAAAAAGTTGAGCGTCTTCGAGCGCCTCACGCGCGGCGGCGAGTGCGAGCGGGACCGTGCGCGGAACGTGTTTGCGATCTTTTGGATTGAGCTGCGACTGCCAATCGAATGAAGGAACTTCGGCAGCGATTTGAACGGGAAAACTGGACGGATCGAAGGCTTCGATCCGGCGGATACCGCTTTTGCCGGTTATGAGTCCCTTCCAAAACGCATCGCGCCCAATTCCGAGAGGAGTTACACACCCCATCCCAGTGATGACTACCCGGCGTGGACGCGTCAAGGCTTTGAACATGATCATTGGGCCACAGATCACACGGATTGATAATTCATCGGTGAAATCCGCGGCTAAAAACTAAACCTTCTGACCGCACTCACTACAGAATTTCGCGCCGGGGCTCAATTCCGCTTTGCAATTAGCACAAGTCGCCTTTCCGAGTTTTGTGCCACACTCGGTGCAGAACTTAGTGGCGGAAGGGTTTTGGGTACCACATTGCGGACAAGCCACTAGTCCCGCTTGTTGTGTTTGAGTTCCTGCACCTTCTTTCGAACTTTTCATCGCATCGTTCATCGCGCCGGCCATGGCATTTCCGAGTGCGAACCCGGCGCCGAGACCCACTCCCGTGCCGGCACCGCCTCCCGGATTCTGCGCGGCGTCGCGCATCGCGTCCGCAGCCTGGAATTGCGCGTAACGTCCTACGTCGCCGATAACACCCATCGATGTTCTTTTGTCCATCGCGGCTTCAACTTCCTGCGGCAGCGAAATATTCTCGATGACGAACTTTGTTAACTCCAAACCAAACGTCCGGAACTCTTCGTTCAGCTTTGTGCGCGTGAACTTGCCCAGCTCGTCGTAGTTCGATGCCAGATCGAGAGCGGCAATTTTGGATTCGCTGAGAGCATCGCTGAACCCGCTCACCAACGTGCGTTTCAGTTGTCCCTCAATGTCCTCCGTCATGAAACGTGCATTCGTGCCTGCGATCTCCTTGATGAACGCCTGCGGCTCGGCAACACGAATCGAGTAGATCCCGAAGGCGCGCAAACGCACCATGCCGAAGTCAGTGTCGCGCATCATCACGGGATTTGGCGTTCCCCACTTCAAATCCGTGAACTGTCTTGTGTTGACAAAGTAGACCTCGGCTTTGAATGGTGAGTTGAAGCCGTATTTCCAGGCTCCCAATTTCGACAGGATCGGTGTGTTGCCGCCGTCGATCGTGTAACGGCCTGGGGGAAACTGATCGGCAATCTGGCCCTCGTGCACGAAAACCGCAGCCTGCGATTCACGGACGATTAGCTGTGCCCCGTTTTTGATTTCCTGGTCTTTGACTGGAAATCGATACAGGAGAGTGTTAGGAGAGTCATCAAGCCATTCAATGACCTCGATGAACTGTGAACTCGGGCTGAGTCGATCAAGTATTCCCATTTTGGAACCTCATTCTGAGCAGAATAGAAACCGCCACAGATTATACGCTGAGCCTCCCGCAAAGGCGCAAAGCATACGGGGACTCTGACTTAACTGTGCGCCTTTGTGCCTTTGCGGGAAATAACAAAGAGTGTAGCGAGCCCGCCGGCCACATCGATCAAGCTGTCGAACACGGACGCGCTGCGAGTAGGAACAAAGCTCTGGTGGTATTCATCGATGAACGCATAGACGACAATCAGGGCGGCGGAGATCAAAAACCACCGGTTGCGGATAGCCGGGCGCGGTGAAGTGCGAAAAGCACGCGCTGCTAAAAATGCGAGGATGGCATACTCCATAAAGTGCGCAATCTTTCTCGTCGCGAGGTGGATCATCGCCAGAGTTTCCGGATCCGTGTTTGGAAATAACCAGAGTATTAATGGAGCGAAGATTTGTGAGGTGTTCTGCGA
>JBKPJS010000157.1:0-3433 GCA_046730815.1 Acidobacteriota bacterium | reverse complement strand
GCAGATCTGCGTTAATCCGCGTTCATCTGCGGCTAAAGACATCGAAGGAGTTCTAATTTGACACGTCGTGTCGTGATTACGGGCCTCGGCCTCGTCACACCCGTTGGCAACACTGTCGAGGACACGTGGATTGCCCTGATGAATGGGCGCAGTGGCGCCGACTACATCAAGAAGTTTGACGCCGAGAGGTTTTCAGTAAAATTTGCCTGCGAAGTAAAGAACTTCGATCCGCTCGCATTCATCGCTAAGAAAGAGGCGCGTAAGATGGGCGCCTTTATTCATTATGCGGTGGTGGCGTCGATTGAAGCGATGGCCGATAGCGGCCTGAAGCTGACTGAAGAAGGCAAGCTTCCCAGCGATATCGCCGAAAATGTCGGCACCTACATCAGCAGCGGTATCGGAGACTTTTGGGCCATTGAGCGAGAGCACTCGAAACTGCTCGACGATGGGCCGGATCGCGTCTCGCCTTTCTTCATCGTCTCCGCAATCGTCAATCTTGCCGCCGGTCAGGTCTCGATTCGGTTTGGCGCAAAAGGACCAAACTCGGCCACAGCCACTGCTTGCGCTGCCGGCGCACACGCAATCGGCGACAGCTTCAGGATCATTCAGCGCGGCGATGCCGACGTGATGATCTGCGGTGGCGCAGAGTCCGCAATCACCCCGATGAGCATCGCCGGCTTTGCTTCGATGCGAGCGCTATCGACGAACAATGACGATCCAGTGCACGCCTCGCGCCCGTTTGAGAGAGATCGAGACGGTTTTGTGATCGGTGAAGGCGCCGGGATCATGATTCTCGAGGAGTTGGAATTGGCAAAGCGTAGAGGGGCGAAGATCTATGCGGAGGTTGTTGGCTACGGGGCCGCCGCCGACGCGTTTCATCTCACGATGCCTGACGAAACGGGATCAGGCGCACGGCGCGTGATGCAGAAGACGTTGAAAGACGCTGGCGTTAGTCCGGAGCAAGTCGGCTACATTAACGCTCACGGCACTTCGACACCTTACAACGACAAGTTCGAAACCCTGGCGATCAAAGACACGTTTGGCGCGCATGCTTACAAGCTTGCAGTCAGTTCGACGAAGTCGATGACCGGCCACCTGTTGGGCGCGGCCGGCGGAATTGAAGGCGTGTTCTGTGTGCTGGCGCTGCACCGGAACGTTCTGCCGCCGACGATCAATTATGTGAATCCGGATCCTGAATGTGATCTCGACTACGTACCCAACGAGCCGCGCGAAGCCAGAGTTGAGTACGTGCTTTCAAACAGCTTTGGGTTCGGCGGCACGAACGCGGCCCTCTTATTCAAACGTTATGAGGAGTAGCCGCAAATGAACGCAGATCATGATCTGCGTTCATCTGCGTGAATCTGCGGCTAATAAAAATGAAGATCATTGTGATGATGAAGCAGGTCGCAAACAAGGATGCGATCCTGCGAATTAACAAAGACGCTACGTGGATCGAAGAAGGCGATCTCTCGTTTGAAGTGAGTGAGTCAGACGGTTACGCGCTGGAAGAAGCTCTCCGCGTGCGCGAGAAGCTCGGTGGCGAAGTAGTTGTTTGTTCGATGGGGCCGCAACGCGTTAAGAGCGTCATCAAAGACGCGCTTGCCCGCGGCGCGGATCGGGCGATTCACGTCGCGGGCGATAATCTCACACATCTCACGCCGTACGCTGCCGCGAGTGTGCTGGCTGACGCGATCCGCGATGAGAAAGCGGATCTGGTGATGACTGGACTTCAGTCAGACGATCACGGCTATGGTCAAACGGGCGTGATCATGGCAGAGCTTCTCGGATTGCCGCACGCAACCATCGTGATCGAGTTGGATGCTTCTCCAGACAAGTTGCGTGTCAAAAGAGAACTGGAGAGCGGTTGGTACCAGTGGTACGAAATGCCACGGCCTGCTCTGCTAACGATCCAGTCGGGCATCAGTCAAATTCGTTATGCGACGCTGAAGGGGATCATGGCGGCGAAGAAGAAAGAGATAAAGGAAGTCACCCCATCGGCGGAGCTTACACAGCGGCCTTCACATCAACGGGTCGAGAAGATCTACCTGCCGCAAAAGACTAAGCAAACACAGATGCTTGGCAATGGGGACGCGAAGGCGGGCGCCGCGGAGTTAGCGCAGAAGCTTCATACTGAGGCAAGAGTATTTTAGCCACGGATTACACGGATGAGTAACGGATTATTAGTTTTCATTGAGCATAAAGGCGGGGTCGCGAACAGGAGTTCGGTTGAAGCCATTGCGGCGGCGCAGGCGTTGGGATCGCAGTTGCAGCAGACCGTGACTGCGGTCGTGCTTGGTGCTGATGTCGCGGGACTCGCGCAGGAGATTGCGGGTTACGAGGTCGAGAAGGTTATCTGCGCGACGAACCCGAAGCTCGCTGACTACACGCCTGATGCTTACGCCGATGGTATGGAGCAAATCGTCAAACAGGTCGATCCGAACTTTGTTTTCCTGACGCACACGTATCAGGTGCGTGACTTCGCTCCCAAACTGGCTGCCCGTTTCGCTAAGTCGCTCATCAGCGACTGCATCCGGGCAAAAGCTGAGGGCGGGAAAATTGGGTTCACAAGGAGAATTTTCCTTGGCAAGCTCGACGCGGACGTTGTTTCGGATGGAGAGGCGCCCGTGTTTGCGACTTTTCAGACTGGAGCTTACCGACCTGATCAAGCGGCAAAGGGCGGTGGCGCTTCGGTCGAGAATGTCGCGGTTGAGATCGGCAACGTGCGCATGGTTCCCGAGGCGCCGTTTCAAGAAGCGAAGCAGGCTGTCGATCTTACGAAGGCTGAGGTGATTGTCGCGGTTGGTCGCGGTATCAAGAGCAAAGACAATCTCGTGCTGGCGGAGAAGTTGGCTGAGGCTTTGGGAGGAGACCTCGCGGCATCGCGACCGATTTGTGATGCGGAATGGCTGCCGATTGACCGCCAGATTGGATCGTCTGGACAGACCGTAGCGCCCAAGCTTTACGTTGCGCTGGGCATCTCCGGCGCGATTCAGCACCTCGTCGGTATGAAAAACTCGGGCACGATAGTGGCGATCAATAAAGACCCCGAGGCGCCCATTTTCGATATTGCGGATTACGGGATTGTTGGAGATCTGTTCGAGGCGGTGCCTGTACTTACCGAAGAGATCAAAAAGCTGAAGGGAAGTTAACCCGGATTACACGGATCGATTGCGGGATGAAGACGGATTTTTTATTTGTCTTATCCGTGTAAATCTTATCTGTTCTTATCCGTGTTATCCGTGGTTGCTTTTATCTCAGCTACGATCTCTTCCGGTTTCCATTCGTTACCGCTGTAAATCTTCGCGATCTTCCCATCCGGATTCACGATTACCGTTCTGAGTGCGTGGATGATCTGGTCCTTCTCGGGGAAGTAGGTTAGCCCGAAGAACTGCGCGATCTCTTTCACCCTGTCTCTTATACACATCTGACGCTG
>JBKPJS010000156.1:0-10970 GCA_046730815.1 Acidobacteriota bacterium | reverse complement strand
GCCATACAGAAAGCCGGAGCAAGCTGCGACGATGTCCATTGCTGCCGCATTGTTAGTGCCAAGTTCTGCCTGAATGATGCAGCCAGTCGAAGGAAGTATCTGGTCGGGCGTGACGGTGGCGCACAGAAGCAGATCGATGTCAGCCGGATCCAAACGTGCGCGTTCGATCGCCTGGCGCGCAGCTCGCACTGCAAAGAGCGACGTGTACTCGTTGGGCGCGGCCTTGCGACGTTGTTTGATTCCGGTTCGCGTAGTAATCCAGTCGTCAGACGTCTCCACCATCTGAGCGAGATCGGCATTCGTCAGAATACCTTCAGGGTAGGAATGACCCGTACCCAGAACTCCAGCGCGTTGATTCACCATGAACTCCTCAGATTACTACAATCATCCACAGATTACACGGATATACGCAGACTATAATCTGTGTACACCTGTGTAATCTGTGGATGGTTTAAAATTCGCTCGGCCGTGCGGTGCTCGGAAAACTCTTTCACAGTTCTGATTGCATTACGAATGGCACGCGCGTTCGAGCGGCCGTGCCCGATCACAACAATCCGGCTGACGCCTAACAGCGGCGCACCGCCGTATTCCGAATAGTCGAGCCGTTTCTTGATACTGCGAAAAGCCGGCTTTGCCAGAACTGCTCCTGCCTTTGTTACAGCCGTCTGTGTCAGCTCACGTTTCAACATCGACAACATCGCCTCGGTCAGTCCTTCTGACAGCTTCAACATCACGTTTCCGGTAAAGCCATCGGTGACGATCACGTCTACCATTCCCGAGAAAACGTCACGGCCTTCGACGTTGCCGACAAAGTTGATATCGCTCAGTTGTCGCAAAAGGGGAAACGCTTCCTTCGTGAGATCGTTTCCCTTCGCTTCTTCCTCGCCGATGCTCATCAAGCCGACGGAAGGTTTGATCGTTCCCAGCACCGAACGCGAGTAAGCGTCGCCCATGATCGCAAACTGGGCCAGGTGATGCGGTTTGCATTCCGAGTTGGCTCCTACATCCAACAGCAGCGTCGGTTTTGCAGCCTTTGTCGGAATCATTGCCGCAAGCGCGGGCCTGTCGACACCCGGAAGCGTACCGAAGACCATCTTCGCGGTCGCCATCGCCGCGCCGGTATTTCCAGCGGAGACAAAACCGTCAGCACGGCCCTCCATCACCAGCTTCGTACCAACCCTCAAAGAACTCTTCTTCTTCCGGCGCACGGAAGTCGCGACGGGATCGTCCATCGCGATCACTTCAGCCGCATCGACCAGATCAATGCCGCGATCGCCGTCGCCGCGCCAGCCGCATCTTCGCAGTTCAGGCTCAACCTTGTGGGCCTGGCCCACAAGAATAACTCCGACGCCGAAGTCACGCGTTGCAGCGAGGGCGCCATCGATCTCCACGTGTGGCGCATGGTCGCTCCCCATTGCGTCGAGAACGACCTTGCCCGTCAATTGGGCCTGATGCTGCGACAGACTTCGCACAAGACCTGGTTTAGCTTTGTTCGACCTGCACCACTTCGCGACCTTTGTAATGGCCGCACTTGGGGCAAACGCGGTGGGGCATGCGGGGCTCACGACAATTCGGGCACAAGGTGGTTTGCGGCACTCGCAAAGCATCGTGCGCGCGACGTTTGTCTCGACGAGCTTTTGAATGTCGTCGCTTAGGATTTGGCATAATTACTCCGTACAGAACCGAGCGCGGTAGCGCCGGGTGTTTGTGCTTTTATCTTAGATCCTTGAGGGCCGCCCAACGCGGATCAATATCATCCGGAACGCAATTGCATTCGCCCGTGTTTCTCTCGATGCCGCATTCCGGACAAATGCCTTTGCAATCCTCGCGGCAGAGTATGTGACCTGGAACGGCAAGCAAAATCTGCTCTTTCGCGATCTCGTCAACGTCGACTGCTTCGCCGTCAAATACCGAAACCGACAGCTCCTCTTCCGTCAGTTCCGCTGCCTCGCTGGATTCGTAAGCCGAGCCCGTAATGTACTCCAACGCGAAATCGGCGCTGACGGGCACGTCAACCTGTTGCAAACAACGATCGCATTCGACCTGCGCGCGAGTATCGATGTGGCCGTTAACGAAAACTTCGCTTCCCGCGAGCCTGACGTTGCCCTTTACGGCGACAGGCTCGATTAATCGTATGCGTTCATCGACTGGATTCAGATCGTCAGGCTGATAAACGTGGGCGAAATTACCCTTACCGCCCTCCAGGTTCTCCAGTTCAATCCGCATGACTATCCCGCACGGTGGCCAATCGCGTTTTCGGCGCTATCCGCGCAAAGGGGCCATTATAGCGAGGCGAGGCACTCTGTCAACGCACGGCAATGCACGTTTTACAGGATTTACACGATGAGACATGATTTACAGGATGATTTGTTAAGTCCTGTCAAACTTGAATCATCGTGAAATGCTGTAAAACTGCTTCAGAAATTCAATGTGAGCGCTGTTCGCTTTCTTTGAACGCCTCGAGCGCATCCTCCCGCAAGGCATCCGCCAGACGCTTGTCCGCGCCGGTCATCAAACGCCGGCCTCCTGACTTTGTCGATTGAAAAATGCTTACGCTCTTACGATCTGCTTTCTGTAAAGCCTGCCGCGCGAGCTCCTTGCGTCCAGTGCGCTCATATGCTTGACCAAGCAGATAGAACGCCTCCGCGTAACCGGCGTCCATCTTCGTCGCTTTCCGCAGATGCCGGACCGCGAGATCGTCGCGATTGAGCTCATAGTACAGGCACCCAAGAACGTAATGTGCCTCCGGCGACGGCCGCACAGTCAACGCGCGTTTGAATTCACCCAGCGCGCGCCGCCAATTCTTTTCCGCTACAAACAACCACCCCAAACCATAGTGTCCCGCGAACGAGGAGCCACCTTGCTCGGTCGCATTACTCAGAAGATCCTTCGCGAGCTCAACCTCACCGTCGTCGGCGCACGTCAATCCCAACAACAACGATATCCGCAGATCCTCCGGCAAAGCCGCGTGGGCCTTCGTCAGATATGCGCGTGCCTGCTTGGTCTTGCCGCGGCGGAAGAAGTGCTCGCCGATAAAGAGATTCAAAGCTGCGTTTTCTTCTGCGATGTCAGCAGCTTGCTGAAGTTTTGTAATGCCCTGCGGAATCTGTTTGTCTTCGATGAGTAGAAAACCTTCGTTGACGAGCTCTTCAAAAGCCTGTTTGTCGGTCACTCCTGCACCCGCGAGTATTCGCAACCGCAACTCATCGCGGTGAACGTTCTCTTCCTGTTCGACCGTGTCTCGCTGGCAGCGCTCGCTCCACATCCGTTCGAGTCGCTCTGTTTCAACTATGCCGTCTTCGGTGAGTAGACTAACCAACGCTCGCATCAGCGATCGATCAAAATAAGCGTTCTGGGCGTAACGCAAAAGCAGATCGAGGCTACGCTCTAAACGTTCAGCCAGACGCGAGACTCTGTTTTCAGCGGCGGAGATTCGTTCGAGAAGATGCTCGTCAGTCGAAAGACTGGCTGGTCCAGCTTCGAAGCGCGAGGACGTTGGTTCGACTACGATCATCAAGCGCGTGCCGCAGCGGGCGCAAAATTCCTGGCCCAGCGGATTCGCGGCAAGGCACTTCTGACAGTAATGCGAGATAGTGGGGCGCATTTTCCAGTTTCTATCCACAGATTACACAGATGATTTAGATCAATCTGTGTAATCTGTGGATAAAGTTAGTATTCGTAAAACCCGCGGCCGCTCTTTCTACCGAGCCAACCGGCGTCGACATAACGCTTCAGCAGGGGGCACGGCCGGTATTTGGGATCTCCGAGCCCCTCATATAACACATTCATGATGGCCAGGCATACATCCAGACCGATAAAGTCGGCGAGGGTGAGCGGGCCCATCGGATGATTCATGCCCAGCTTCATAATGCCGTCGATGCTTTCGCGGCTCGCGACACCTTCATAAAGAGCGAACACTGCCTCGTTGATCATCGGCATCAAAACACGATTGGAGACGAAGCCTGGCGAGTCCTGACAATCGAGCGCGACTTTGCCCAGGTGTTCAGACAAGGTCCTGGCACGTTCGTAAGTTTCATCGGAAGTCGCCATGCCGCGAATAACTTCGACGAGCTTCATCACCGGGACAGGATTCATGAAATGCATGCCGACAACTTTGTCGGGTCGATTAGTTGCGGCCGCTAACTTGGTAATCGAAATCGATGAAGTGTTTGAGGCGAGAATCGCGTGTGGCGATGTGATCTGATCGAGCCACTTAAAGACTTCAATCTTTACTGCAAGATTTTCTATCACCGCCTCGATGACAAACGTCGCAGCGCTGAACGAGTTAAAATCAGTTGTCGCTCGGATGCGGCTGACGACCGCTTGCTTTCCTTGGACATCCAGCCGCTCCTTATCAACATCGCGTTGCAAACTCTTATCGATCGCAGTCAAACCGCGATCAAGAAACTCTTCGCGCACGTCGTGCATGATCACGCTGTAACCCGCTCGTGCAGCGACTTGAGCAATCCCATTTCCCATGGTGCCTGCACCCACCACACCGATCACTAAGTTGACAGGATTAACAGAATTTGCAGGATTGTCTTCACTCATTATCGGCGCTCACCATTCCAGAAAAACTCATCTTGTTAATCCTGAAAATCCTGAAATCCTGTCTAACGTTCGATCGCCATCGCGACCGCATTACCACCACCAAGACACAGCGACACGATCCCCCGCCTCGCATCCCTTCTTTTCAATTCGTAGAGAATAGTCGTCAACAACCTCGACCCTGATTGTCCAATCGCATGGCCCAACGCCACTGCCCCACCGTTCACGTTCACCTTTTCTGGATCCAGCCCAAGCTCTCGCGTCACCGCCACCGCAGCCACCGAAAACGCTTCATTCAATTCAATCAGATCGACTTCGCTCGGCGACCATCCCGTCTTCTTGAACAGTTTTCTAACCGCCTCGACGGGCGCCATCATCACGAGTCTTGGCTCAACTCCCGCTACTGCCTGCCCAACGATTCGCGCCATCGGTTCGACACCGAGTTCGCGTGCGCGTTGAAGCGACGTCACCACCACCGCTGACGCTCCATCGTTAACTCCAGGCGCATTGCCCGCCGTCACTGTACCCTCGGTCTTAAAAGCCGGCTTAAGCTTTCCGAGCACCTCGACCGTCGTGTCTTCACGCACAGTTTCATCTGTATCGAAGACCACCGCAGCGCCTTTCTTCTGTCGAATCTCGACCGGGACTATCTCATCCTTAAACTTGCCCGCCTTGATTGCCGCCGCAGCCTTGCGATGCGAGTTCATCGCGAACTCGTCCTGCTCGCTCCTGCTGATCGCATATTCCTCGGCTACAACTTCTCCGGTACAGCCCATGTGGTAATTCTCGAACGCGCACCAGAGTCCGTCGTTAATCATTGAATCGACCAGTTCGCCGTTTCCTAATCGATAGCCTTCTCGTGCTTTAGGTATGAGATAAGGTGCGTTGCTCATCGACTCCATGCCGCCCGCAACTACCATCTGAGAATCGCCGAGTTGAATACCCTGCGCGGCCATCATCACTGCCTTTAGACCTGACCCGCATACTTTGTTTATTGTCACTGCGGCGACCGTCGACGGAATGCCGCCGTTGAGCGCTGCCTGTCGCGCAGGATTCTGGCCCAGGCCAGCTTGAATCACACATCCCATAATCACTTCGTCGACGTCTTCGGGTTTGATTCCCGCTCGCTTCACGCTCTCGCGCACGACGATCGCGCCCAGCTCAGTCGCTGAGAAACCCTTCAACGATCCCAAAAACTTTCCTACCGGCGTACGCGCCGCGCTGATGATTACTACTTCGTTCAATTCCGGCATTTCAAACTCCCTTATGTTAGACTTGGTCCGATATTAGACTTTCTTGCGCTATTCATAAAGCATGCAGGCACTCATTCTCGCGGGTGGCAAAGGCACACGCCTTCGGCCGTTAACAGTTTACACTCCAAAACCGATTGTACCGATTTGTAATCGACCATTCCTCCTTTATCAAATCGACACCCTGCGACGGGCCGGCATTACAGACATCACATTATCGCTTTCGTATCAACCAAACAAAATCGAGCACCTGCTCGGCGATGGCTCGGATTTTGGTGTGAAGCTTAAGTACACAGTTGAGCCGCAGCCGATGGGAACAGCGGGCGCTTACAAATTCGCCGAAGATCTGATTCGCGAACCGACTGTCGTTTTCAACGGTGACATTCTCACCGATCTCGATCTCAAGGCTGTCATCCGCGAGCACAATGAAAGAAAAGCGACCGCGACAGTCGTGCTCGCACCGGTTGAGAATCCACAAAGCTACGGCTTGGTCGAGACTGAGAAAGACGGAAGCATCCACCGTTTTCTCGAAAAGCCAAAGGCCGATGAGATCACGTGCAACACGATCAACGCGGGCACTTACGTCCTGGAGCCGAAGGTGCTCGACTTTTTGCCTGCGGGCGAGAACTACTCGTTTGAGTATGGCCTCTTTCCTGACCTGCTGAAACGCGGCGAGGCGTTCTATGCGCACATCCCTGCGCGCACGTATTGGATCGATATCGGCACGCCGGAAAGATATCTACAGGTGCACGCCGATCTGTTGGCCAATCGCGTGGGACGCATTCACATCAAGGAACGGCGAGGCCAGTTTGATGCGGCGACAGTTGCGGAGATCGATGAACTGTCGATGATTGGCGACGATTGCCAGATAAAGCCCGGTGCGCAGATCATCAACTCAGTGTTGGGCCAGGGATGTTTCATTGAAGAGCGTGCGCGAGTTGAGAACTCGGTTATCTGGCCACACACACGGATCGGTACGACGGCACAGTTGACCGGAGCGATCGCTGGGCGTGGTTGTCACATTGGTCGTTCGGCGGTAGTTGGACCAGGAACAGTGCTGGGTGATAAGACTTCGCTCACCGACTACACGTTTACCTGAGTACTGGAGGTCATCGTGAATTGGGACGTTTTTCGAGCTTACGACATTCGTGGCATCTATCCCGAACAGATTGATGAAGAGGCGTATTACAGAATCGCAAAAGGCTATGTCTATCTGTTCAAGCCAACTACGATGGTGGTTGGCATGGATGCCCGCCTTTCCTCGCCATCATTAAAAGCGAGTTTGATTAAAGGCTTCCTCGATGCCGGCGTAGACGTGATAGATATCGGCCAGATTACGACCGACATGCTTTATTACGTCGTCGGCGCGTCCTCTGATTACTCAGGCGGGGTCGTTGTCTCTGCATCTCACAATCCGAAAGAATATAACGGCATGAAGATGGTAAGGGAGAAAGCCGCCGCTATTTCCTCCGACACCGGGTTGTTCGACATACGCGACGCCCTCAAAGAAGGGAAAAACGCGGAAGTTACTTCAGATAAAAAAGGGACCTGCACCAATCGCGATATCCTCGACGACTACCTGAAACACGTCTTGAAATTTATCGATCGAAGTAAGATCAAACCGTTCACGTTTGTCGGAAACGCCAACTTTGGATTTGTATGCCGGCCCGCAGCGAAGCTCGCCCAGGACTTAGGGCTAAATCTCATCCCTTTGAACTTCGAACCCGATGGCTCGTTTCCCAAGGGACCACCCGATCCGATGTTGCCCGGCAATCGCACTGAAACCGAAGCACTCGTTCGAGATCGCGGCGCGACGTTTGGAGTGATCTGGGACGCAGACGCGGACCGGGCGATGTTTGTTGACGAGAAGGGGGAGTTTATTTCAGGCGCCTACATCACTGCGCTGCTCGCGGACATCCTGCTGACGAAGTACGGCAGCAACAAGATCATCTTCGACCCAAGAGTGATCTGGCCTACGATCGATGTCGTGAAACGCAAAGGCGGAACACCTATCATCTCGAAAGGCGGCCACGCGTTCATCAAAGACCGAATGCGGCGTGAGAATGCCCTGTTTGCCGGTGAGTTGAGCGGGCATTATTACTTTCGCGAAAATTTTTACGCGGACAATGGCGTCATTCCCTTTTTGCTGGTGCTGGAACACCTGTCGACTCAAGACAAACCTTTCTCGGAAATCATGAAGTCGTACATGGCCGGCCACTACATGTCGGGCGAGCTCAATTATCGAGTCAAGGACATCAAGTCCGTGATCGAGCAGGTGCGACAAAAGTTTCACGGCCAGGGTGAGGAAGATTTCACTGACGGATATTCACTCGAGACCGCCGAGTGGCGCTTCAATATTCGGGGTTCGAATACTGAGCCGCTTTTGCGCCTGAACATCGAAGCACGTAAACCGGACCTTGTGGATCAAATCCGTCAGAAGATCGAAAAGATAATCAATAGTTAGACAGGATTACATGATTTTCAAGATGACAAGATAAATCCTGTTAATCTTGCAATCTTGAAATCCTGTCTAATGTTTTCCATCAATGCCGGAACTGCCTGAAGTAGAACACGTCGTCCGCGCCCTGTCCCCACTTGTCGTGGGACGACGCATCCTTGCCGCCGAACTAAATCTCAAACGAATCGCGCCCGGTATCTCGCGTCCCGCCTTCGATCGCCAACTTCGCGATTCACTCATCACCACTGTCGGAAGACGCGGTAAGTACATTCTCTTCGAACTCGAATCAGGACATGTACTGGCGACACACTTGCGCATGACCGGCAAGTTTGTCTCGCTCACGACCGATCAGTCCTTACCGCCCTACGCCCACGTCATCTTTTATCTCGACGATGAACGAAGGCTCGTGTTCTGCGATATGCGCCAGTTTGGCCGCATGCGTATCTTCACCAAGCCACCGAAGGAGCTTTCATCACTCGCGCCCGAGCCGCTGTCGGATCAATTTACAGAAGATTATTTCGTCGAGACTCTTTCGCGCTCGCGCCGCCACTTGAAACAGTTGTTGTTGGACCAGACACGCGTTCTCGGTCTCGGAAACATCTACGCCGTCGAAGCGCTGTTCCTCGCCGGCGTTAATCCGATGAAGGAGTCGAACCGTTTATCAAAGCCTCGCGCGCGGAAGTTGTACCAATCCATTCGCGACGTTCTGCAAGAAGCTATTGATGCCGGGTCCACTCTCGGGATCGATCTCGCCGATGGCAATGGAAGTTATTTTGGTACCACTGAGCGCTTCTGGCGTGTTTACGAGCGTGCGGGTGAGCCGTGTGTGAGATGTGGGACGAAGATCAGGCGCGTGGTCCAGGGCGGAAGATCCACTTACTACTGTCCAAAGTGTCAAAAAAAGTAGGCTGAGTAACAAAATGTGTTACCGGGTGCCTAACAGTTTGCGGCACCTTAGCTGTCCTCATCTCCTCCGGAATAGGGAAAGTCGTCAGCCAGCACCGCGCGCATCTTCACGTGCCCATACAGCACTTCCAGATAACAAATAAACCGGTGCAATAGAGGTTTCGGGTCGAGATTGTTCTCGATTGCCGTGATTACTTCGAGGGCCAGGCTCTCGTAGCCGCGCCAGTCTTTGTACATCAAATACTGCATGCTGCCGTCTCTGAATTCGAGGATTCTGGCGGTGACTGAGCGCAGCACATCCGGGTCGCAATTCGCCTGGGCCAAACGGACAAAACGCATCAGTGAGGCAAGATCTCTGCACAGTATGAGTGACTGTTGCAGTCGCAATTCGACATCGTTGAAAAGCTTTGAGGCATCGAGGCTGGGGTTGAAAACTTGCAAGAGAGTTATGGTTGATTGTTGAAAGCAATTGGTTAGCAAACCGTGAGCGTGCATGATCTTTCCATAGACTATCGGGATCGATTGCTCGGTGACCCCTCGAACCAGTTCGCGCTCGAAAATCCTGCGTAAATCGTGCGTAATTCCATAAGAAATGCCGTCCAGCACCTCGTGCAATCTTTCGTTTCCCGCAGCCAATTTGATGGCTCTGATATCGATAAAATCAGTCAGTGAACGGGCCTCGAATTCGAGGACTTCGAGTAGTGAGAGACTCTCGAGCAGAGTGTCAAGTTTATTAAGATTGTTCTCGATGCGAGCGAGCCAGTCGAAGAACCGAAGCATCTCGCCGAGGATGGTTTGTGAGATTTCGTGCAGTTCAGGATCTGCGATCCTGGTTATAACTAAATCGACTTCGTTTTGAAGATTTTCCTGGACCTCTCGTTGGAGCTGGCTCTGAGGATCAAGCTTGGCCGCATCGGTCGGTAGCAGCAATTGAGGCTCGGGTTCTTGAATAAGATAGGCGAGGGACGTGGCCATGGGGGGACCTCCTTCGCGGAAGGACGGCAAGCTCCGTGCCACCAAAGGACGCTGTGGTATAGCTTATGAAGGATTAAGGTAATCGTTCACAATGCGGAGGAAGGTGGCTTTTGGGCCGAGGTGCCAACCATTCCCGGCTGCGCAACCCAGGATGAGACTTTTAAGGAATTGTTTGAGAACGTCTACGAAGCCATCGAGGGTTGTCAATCCACCGTTATCTCAGACGTTTTTTCCAGTAACCAGGCCTTCGATGCTGATGCATAACCGCAGCAATGAAGATTTGATCCTGATGGATTTCATAAAGAACAGTGAATGGAAAACCGCGTACGAGACATTTGCGAATATTTCCCTGCTCAACTGTTCCTGATTCGGGAAACTTATTAATTCGACTGAGTGAGTTTTGAATGGCGTCTATGAGGTCGGAACCTAGTCCGGCAGACTTTTCTTCAAAAAAGCGTGCCGACTCGAACATTTCATCGTAAGCCTCAGGATGGAAAATAAATCTCATCGCGCAAGGTTTTCGCGCGCCATCCTAAACGCATCATCAGCATCGATTCCCTGAACCTTACCGCTGTGTAGCTCATCCAGCCGGCGCCTTGCTTCGACAAACCATAATTCTTCGACGTCGGTTTCGCGCTTGTCGTCCAGAGTTGAAACCAACTGTTGAGCTAATCGAACTCTGTCCCTTAAAGGGAGCTTCATCGCATCCGCGGCAACTTGGTCAAACTGAGTACTCATCGCAATAACCCTCTTCCTTAGGATAACCGGAAATGTCAGTTACTGCACTATCTTGATGGTGCCCGTATTACTGAACTCTCCGTGCAGCTTGATGC
>JBKPJS010000155.1:0-2465 GCA_046730815.1 Acidobacteriota bacterium | reverse complement strand
CGGAGGGCCGCCCCTACAGTTGTTTTAGTCAGCTACAAGCGAACCATATGTATCCGGACGGCGATCGCGGAAGAATTGCCACGTGTTCCGTACTTCGCGAATCTTGTCGAGATCCAGATCGGCCACGACGAGCGCGTCTTTGTCCCGCGGCGCTTCCGCCACAAACTGCCCGCGCGGATCGCAGAAGTAACTCTGACCATAAAACTCGCCGATGTCCCAGGGCTGCTCGTGCCCGATGCGATTAATTGCGCCGATGAAATAACCATTCGCAACCGCATGCGCCGGTTGTTCCAAACGCCAGAGATACTCGGAAAGCCCGGCGACAGTTGCTGACGGATTGAAAACGATCTCAGCGCCATTCAAACCGAGCGCTCGCGCGCCTTCGGGGAAGTGCCGGTCATAACATATGTACACGCCGATGCGCGCGAAGGCCGTGTCGAAACAAGGATAACCGAGATTGCCGGGTCGGAAATAAAACTTCTCCCAGAATCCGGGATTGACGTGCGGAATGTGGTTCTTGCGATACTTGCCGAGATACTTGCCGTCCGCGTCAATCACCGCCGCGGTGTTGTAGTAGATGCCGGTCAGTTCCTCTTCATAGATCGGCACGATGATCACCATGCCGTGTTCTTTGGCGACCTCCTGCATCAATCGCACTGTAGGACCATCGGGTATGCGCTCGACCGCTTCGTACCAGCGCGTCTGTTGTTCAGCGCAGAAGTAAGGCGTCGTGAAAATCTCCTGCATGCAGATGATCTGCACACCCTGTTCCGCCGCCTGCTCGATAAAGTGCAGATGTTTCTCGATATTCATCCGCTTGATCTCCTCGATCGGCAGATCAGTAGAAGCAGCATTCGAACACTGTATAAGTGCGCATTTAACCGTACGTGGCATTAAGACGACTCTCCCTTCGTGCTACTTGTCAAAACGTAGTATATGCCGAATCCGAGGGCAAAAGTAACGAACCATGCGTAAGTGTACAGGCTGTCGAAGAAGGTTGGATCGCTGACCTGGCCGCCCGGCGTCGTTGCGGCCCGAAGGAAGCCCGGCACCACAGGCGCGATGGCAAGACCGAGAGCGACGATTGCGCGCCAGTTGAAACCGCTGCTGCCATACGAATAAGGTCCGGCGGGATCGAACAGTCCTTCGAGATTCAGGCGTTGCTTTCTGATCACCCAATAGTCACAGATCAAAATACCCGCGATCGCACCCATCAAACCTGAATAACCGATCAACCACGTGAAAATATAAGCGCCCATCGAAGACATCAACTTCCACGGCATCATGAGAATTCCGATAACCGCGGTAATCAAGCCACCCGTTACGTAAGAGATTAGCCGGGGATTCAGATTTGAAAAGTCGTTCGAGGGCGAAACGACATTCGCAGCCATATTGGTCGTGAGCTGAGCGGCGAAGATCACTGCGGTTGCGAACAGTATGATCAGCACACTGTCAAAACGAGACATCAGATCCACTGGGTTTGGAATCGCCACGCCGTATATCAGAAGCGTCGCGCTGGTTACAGCAACTCCAATGAAGGCAAAGGCAGTCATCGTCAATGGAAGGCCAAGGGCCTGGCCCAGCATCTGCGACTTTTGCGAACGTGCGTAACGCGTAAAGTCGGGAATGTTAAGACTCAACGTCGCCCAGTAGCCAACCGAAGCAGTCAACGAGCCCGGAAAGATATGCCAGAAATTGCTGTGCTGCTTTTGCAGCGCTGCCGATTGTGTTAGCACATGGCCCAATCCACCGGCTCGCCACGCTGCCCAGATGAGTAAAATCAAACCGCCGGCGAGCAGGAGCGGCGCCGACCACGTTTCGAGATATTTAATTCCTTCGACGCCCTTCAGAATGATGAAGACCTGAATAGCCCAAAATAGAAAAAACGCGATCCACGTGTGTAGTGCTACATTAAGGATCGACGCAGAAAGCGACGTGTTCCACGCGGGAAACATTACGCCGAACAGAGCATCGATCGCAGTGCCGCCTATCCATGTTTGAATTCCAAACCAACCGCACGCCACGATTGCTCGCAACATCGCCGGTATGTTGGCTCCCTTCGTTCCAAAAGCAGCGCGACTGAGAACTGGAAATGAAACGCCGTACTTTGTTCCCGCATGCGCGTTGAGAATCATCGGGATAAGCACAATCGTGTTGCCAAGCAGGATTGTGATCATCGCTTGCCACCAATTCATGCCGGCTTCAATAAAACCTCCCGCAAGCGTGTAGGTGGTGATGACCACGCTCATGCCGATCCAGAGAGCTGCGATGTTCCAGGTGGACCAAGTTCTCTCTTTGATTGTTGTTGGTGCGAGATCCTGATTCCAGAGTGGACTGTGCGAAACCTGTCTCTTATACACATCTGACGCTGCCGACGAATATAATCCGGTGTAGTTCTCGGTGGGCGGCGGGTCGTTTTTGGGGGGGGGGGGGGGGGGGGGGGGGGGGGGGGGGGGGGGGGGGGG
>JBKPJS010000154.1:0-7402 GCA_046730815.1 Acidobacteriota bacterium | reverse complement strand
CCAGAGAACGATGGTTCAACTTCACGCGCAGCCGCGGGCGGCTCTGCATATTCACTGGCGGGGTCGTACGATGGTTGAGCTTCTTCTTCGGGTGCAGGCGCTTGCTCTCTAACTGCTTCCCGGGCTTCTTCAGCAGCCTTTTTCGGAGTTGCTCGCGATACTGACAACAGTTCGACCGCCATGCCTGAAACCGTGACCAGCGTTTCGAGTGCTTCGAGGTTGATCGATTCCGAATCGAGGCCGGCGGAGTCAGCATAAAGAACAGCGACGGCTCGCCCGCGCACGACGAGTGGAATCGTGACAATTCGTTGTGCCGGGTCTTCGCCGAGACGATTCAGCAACTGGTGATCGTCGGCATGCGAACCCGGTCCACCACTCCAGGTGGCCAGCCCTTTCGCGGCGCTGCTGACAACTGTGTCGGCAGATAACGGTAGAGAGATCTGTTGAATGGCGTCGTCGCCCACCGTTCCTTCGAAACCACGACCACGCCAGCCAGTTGCCTGATCTCCTTTGACGACAAAGAACGCGACGCGAGGAGCAAACGAAGACGCGCGGTTTACCAGCGCCTTGAGAATGTCGGCTTGCGATTTCTGCTCGTTGATCTCGGCGATGGCCGCCTTCACGATCGCCATGTCGCTCGAAGCCTTCGCTCGCGACGACTCGGAGGCGGCCATCTCAATGCCACGTTCGTGAGCGGCATGCAGGTGTTCGGTGATCGAGGCGATCAAGCTGCCTTCCATCTGCACATCGGCCTGGCGGTCAAGAAAAGTCGAAAGCGACTCGTTGAGCACGGTTTGCAGACTGGTTATCTCCTGCTTCACCGCGCTGAGGCGACTTTCGAGATAACTCTCAATCTCACGCCGCAAACTATCTTCCAGGTGTCCGTTGACCACAGCTAGCTCCTCCGTGTCGTGGTATTGTTGTTTTTGACGAACCTCAAGGTCTTCAGGTAGGGAATTTTTAACCCAAGGTTGATTACCGGCAATGAAGAGTTCCTCAGGGGCCGCAAGAACTCTGGAGTGATTATGAACGGCTCGTATTCAGCTAGTCAAGAAATCGTTTTTCGCGGCGCTTGACGGAAAACAGTCAGGGAGGCTAGAACAAGTCAGGAAGGGCGGCTTGCCCCCGTCCGCGAACGCCGTTCAACTATGCCACCCACCATACTCATTGCGGAGGATTACGACGACAATCGTGAGCTCCTTCGACTGTTGTTGGTAAACGCGAACTATGACGTTCGTGAAGCCAGAAATGGGCAGGAATGCCTGGATCTCGCGTGCGAAAGCCCTCCCGACCTCATTATGGTGGACCTTTCCATGCCTGGATTGGACGGCTGGGAAGTTTGCAATGCGCTCAAAGCCAACTCTCTCACGGCCCACATCCCCTGCGTTGCCTTCACCGCGCACACCGACCGGGATCGTGTTCGCGCGCTGCAATCCGGATTCAGCGACTTCGTGGGAAAGCCGTTTCGGACGGAGGAATTGCTGAGGATTGTGAAGAGATTGATTGGAAAAGCATCCACAGATTACGCTGATAAACCTATGCAATCTGTGGATGGAGATCACTTTTCGCGGTAAATCACGCCGCCCTTCATCACAAATTTAACCGCGCGCAAGGCGCCCACGTCGCGCGTCGGATCTCCCTCGACCGCGATCATGTCCGCGAGCAAGCCTGGCTTGACCGATCCGATCTTGTCTGACATGTGCAGCACTCGGGCGTTTACGGACGTCGCAGATCGCAGCGCGTCAATCAACGGCATGCCGAACTTCACCATCGTCTCCAACTCGCGCGCGTTGTCGCCGTGAGCGAAGACTCCAACGTCGCTGCCGCTGGCGATGGTTACGCCTGCGTCGAGTGCCGCCTTGAATACCGCCCGCTTCCGCTCGGCATTTGCTCCCGCAATTGCAAGCGTCGGACAAAGCGCAACGCCGCGTTCCTTCATCAGCCGAAACACTTCCGGCGTGCCGCCGTCACCATGCTCAATGGTTTCTACTCCAGCCAGCACAGCGCGCCGCATTCCTTCAGTCGTAGTCGCGTGAGCGGCCACCGGCACATTGGCACTCTTCGCCGTCTCGACAACAAGCTTGATCTCGTCGAGTGAAAACGTTGGGGCTGCTCCGGATTTACCCCAGCGATAGTCTGCGTAGATCTTGATCCAGTCCGCGCCATGACCGATCTGATCGCGGACAACGCGCGTCAAACTGTCAATCCCGTCGGCTTCCTCGGCGCCTTGCGGTACGCGCCACTCGGAAGCGTAACCCGTTGGTCCATAACTTCCGGTCGCGACGATCGCTCTCGTGACAACGATCATTCGCGGTCCCGGAATGATGCCCTGCTCGACTGCCTGTTTGAGACCGACGTCGGCATAGCCGGCGCCTTCAGTGCCGAGATCGCGAATCGTTGTGAAACCTGCCTGGAGCGTGTTTCGCAAGTGGTTCGTTGCTCGTGCAACGCGCAAACTCAAAGACTCGCGCGCGACCTGATCGTTCCAAACAGTTTCCGTGTACGGGTGCAACAGCACATGTGAATGAGCTTCGATCAGGCCCGGCATCAGCGTTAGCCCAGGCAGGTCGATCACTTTCGCGCCTGAGGCGGTAACGGTATTCGCCGGACCCGCCGCGTCGATCTTCTCGCCGCGAACGAGCACGACCCAGTTGTCGTGAAGCTGCGCCGACTCACCGTCAAAGACGTGAGCCGGCTTCAGCAGGTAGACCGTCTCTGGCGGCGCGTTAGTTTGTGTTTGCGTAAAAACCATGGCGAGACAAAGTAAAAAGAACAGAGCGCGCATATCAGTCCTTTGTAGGGGCGGCCGCCCTCCGTGGCCGCCCGTGCTTGCGTAGCTTTGATCGGAAAAAGTAATCGAACGGGTGGCCACGGAGGGCCACCCCCTACAATTATTTCTCGGAGATTACGACTTGCTGGATTGAAGGCGGCAGCGGGTGGATCGTACTGCGCGAGAATCCCGCGTTGGCAAACATTCGCTCCAACTCAGGAAATGTGTAAGCGTCACCGCTCGGTGTGCCGATAAGCATCTGCATGCTGAAGCCGGCGGCATCGGGCGGCGTCACGCGATCTTCATTGGGCACAAACTCCAACGTTACTGCTCGACCACCGTCTGCAAGTGCTGCCCGCACCTTGCGCAGCAACGTTTCGCAAGTTGGCGGATCCCAGTGATGCAGGAAGTTAGTCAGCAGGACCACGTCATAACCGGTACCGAACTCGACATCGAAAGCACTTCCTTCAATCGTGCGATACCTGTCTGACACACCAGCTTTCTTCGCATTCTCTTTCGCCACTTCCAACACCGGCTTCCAGTCAACGGCCGTGATCTCGGCTTGTTTGTTGTTTGTCGCGAAGTTGATACCAAACAGACCGTGACCAGCAGCGATGTCCAAAACCTTCAGTTTTCGATCGGCGTTTGGGTCAACCAATTTCACGATCATTTGGGCGGGCATCATCATGAGTGGCGCCATACCGCGGGCGAACTTCACCCACACTGGGTTCTCCGGACCGATTGTGCCCTCGTTCTCTATCGCGGTGCCGCCTCGACGCACTGCCTCCTTCATGTTCTTAGCGGCGTCGGTCAATTCAGGCGAACACATGAACTCGATTGCTCCACCGACATAAGCAGGCGAACGTTTATCGAGGAAAGTCGCGGAGTCGAGCGTCAATGCATAACGATCGCCTTGCTTGGTGAGCATTCCCATGATTGTCAGGTAGTCGCAAAGAACGCGCATTCCTTTCTCAGCAGTCTGACAGCGCTTCGCAATCTGCGCGGCGGTGGCATTGCCTTCGCCAATCGCAGTGAACACTTCGAGCTCGATTGCCGCTTTCAACGCTTCGGTGCGTTGATGCGCGTTGACTGTCTGGAAGAATAGTTGTGGTGATGGTTGCTGGGCTGCGGAAGAAGTTGACATAAATTCCTTTCTTTAATCCTTATAATTTGTGTATCTCTGGACCATCCTATCGAATCGGCTCGCGCAAAACCATCTCAGCAACTGCCGCCGCCATTTGCGCGGCCTCCGGATGGCTGCGACGCAATCCCGCGATCTGCAAGAGCGCTTCACCCGTTCTGGAAAACATTCGAAACAGGTCGCCTTCTTCGGCGCGAGTCTCTCCGACGATCTCCGACCACGCAGCGCCACCGGCCCAACGGACCGCAGCGCCCGCGGCCGAAAAGTTCAACTCCGGGGCCGGATCGAGACCGTGCTTCCACTCTTCAGCGGAGACTTTGAATCCGATGTCTTCGAAACGCGTCAGCGAAGTCACGACATCGTCGTTCAATTCGAGCTCGCCATAGTCGCGATCTTCATCGGCAGTCAGTGCCGCAATGATTCCGGCGAGTTGTTTGGGTTCGAGTGAGGTAAACAACTTACTTTCGAGTGCTTCGCCGACGAGCAAAGGTCGATCGATATGCAGATCCGCCAACCACCTTCCGCGCTCGGTCACCTTCTGCGCTTCGTAATCAAGATAACCAAAGATGGCGAGCACTTTTGCGCGTTGCTCAAACGGCAGCCAAACTTCTTCACGCAACGCATCGATCCGCCGGGTCGCGCGTTGAAGATCCTCGGCAGTGGTGTGTAGTTGCCAGACGACTTCAGTGCATCGTTGCCCGTTGGCGCCCTGCGGCAGGAGATTGTCGATCGCGTCGTCGATAATCTTTAGCGCATCCGTCTCTTCGACGTAGGCATCGCGCAGCCTCGGTTCGACCAAAGAGAGTTCTTTGCCGCGTTGACGGATCTCTGCAAAGGCGTTTTCAATATCTTCCTCGCGCAGGCGGTAGACGGGCGAATACACACGTCCGATTCGTTCCTGCGGAAAACTCGCGTAGCTGCCGTCTTCACGAAGCCCGCGGATGCTTCCGTCGCGCTTTTCAGTCACCATCACGAGCCTGCGACTAGCGCGTCCAACCCCGACCACACGCCCAGGTTTCACAACCTCGTTCAGCCAGCGATGAAATACTTCAGCGCGCGTCTGCGGTTTTGCTTCCTGCAAACGCGCGCGCGCCCCGAGCAGTCGCTCCAGGCCGAGCACGACTGAAATCGGCATGTCGCAACCTGCTTCCCTCAGCGAGCGCTGGATTCCCTGCTCGCTTTCGTTTCGACTTCGTTCGAGTTGGACAATCTGATGAGCCGCATCGCGATAAGCAAAACTACGCTCGGCGATCTCGCGAACGGATGCGAAACTTCCGTAAGCGTCGAGTAGATTTAATAGCGTCGTGTAAGTCGCGCGGAACTGGCTGATTAACGGATCGGGTGGGGCTTTGAGAAGTTGTGCGATGCGTTGCGGGTCCTGGTGCAGTCCAGGCGCAGCAATGACGAAACCGACGTTGTCTCGACCACGACGACCAGCACGCCCCGTCATCTGCTGAAGCTCTGAAGCGGACAATGGACGCCATCCGCTTCCGGTTCGTGCGTCGGCGCCGGTTAACACGACGGTGCGCGCGGGAAAATCCACCCCAGCGGCGACTGTCGCGGTAGCAAAGATAGCGTCGAGCAAGCCCGCGCTCATCAATTTCTCAATCACGAGTTTCCACGCGGGAATATGTCCGGCATGATGCGACGCAACACCACCGCGAATAATCGTGTCCCAATGCCGGTGACCACGCACTTCCGCATGTTGTTCGACAAAAGCGCGCATGAAGTCACGCCTCGCCTCGCGACGATGGTCGTTTGGATCGCGCCGCGCGAGTGCTGCTTCCGAGGCAGCCTGATCGCAGCGGCGCCTCGTCGGCAGGAAGACGATAGCGGGAAGTAAGTTGTAACCATCGAGCGCCGTGAGCAACGTGGCTGACGGCATCTCGGGCATGCGGAGTTTCATAATTTAAGTTCAACCGCGGATGACACGGATAAAGAACACGGAAAACGGATCTTCAATCCGTATTCATCTGCGTTCATCCGCGGCCAATATTGCAACTTCGGGATTCAGCTTCCCGGACTCGTTCAACAACGGCAGCAGACGCCTATCCGGCAGCAAGACCGCGGAACGTAAAGGCACCGGACGCTTTCCCGGGCCGGTAACAACTCCGCAGCGGACACCTCGAACCTCTTCGAGCCACACTGCAAACTCATATGCGTTGCCGATAGTTGCGGAAAGCAGCAACAGCCGGATCCGCGGCGGCGTGAGGATGATCGCTTCTTCCCAAACGTGCCCGCGATCCTCGTCCGCGAGATAATGTGCTTCGTCGAGGACGACCAAGTCTGCGCTGACTTCACTCCCGCCTCGCAAGGAGTCGAAGAGTTGATTGCGGTAGATCTCCGTGGTGCCGACGATGAGCGGAGCGTCGGAGTTTTCCTTTCTGTCGCCCGTCAGTATTCCAACTCGCCCGGCGCCAAACTCGTCGATGAACTCCTGGTACTTGGAATTAGTTAGCGCCTTCAGAGGCGAGGTGTACCAGGCGCGCCGCCCACTGTCTAAAAGCCGCCGGATCTCCTCACGCGCGATCCACGTCTTGCCGCTGCCAGTGGGCGCCGTCACCAGCACGTCTTCGTACTCCAAAGCTGCGAGCGCCTCGAGTTGAAAGGGATCGGGTTTGAAGGGAGTCCGGCGTGGTGTGCCGATCCCCTCGAGCAGCCTCTTGACCTCTCTGGATTGGGAAGGAACCGGCCTCCCCTGGAGCTTCGGCTCAGATTTCTCCGGCCCACGCCCCCTGCGCGGCTTTCGTTTGTCCCAAATTTTTCGATTATTTCGGCGCAACGAAGAGTATTCTAACTTCGTAGTCATACCCTGCGAAGTGCCAACGCGAACGCGGAGGGTTAAAATGGCGTCTAAGACAGGATTACAGGATTATCAGAATGACTGAGTTGTTCGAAAACTTTGAGGTTAATCGCGATCCCAGGTGGAAAGTGCTGGCGCAGCTCGCCGGCGCCTCGCTCATCCTCCACCTGGCCGTCCTGGGGTTGACTTTTTACGTTCCAGCATTGCGCGACACGTTGAACATCGCCGCTTTGATTGCCAGCACCAGAGTCGTGGACAAGCCATACGACGCAACTCAAATTGCAGACGACGTGCAGCTCGTTCAGTTGGAGAAGTTTCGCTACCCGGATGGCTACTTTACCCCTAATGGTCAAGTCGCCGCTGAAGTGCCCGCCCAGCCAACGCCGGACCCGTTTGCGGCAAGGATAATCGCGCAGGCAGGACCGGCGAAGAACGTACAGCCTGAAGCATCTCCTTCGCCTAGTCCTGAACCGAGTCCTTCTCCAACGGCTAGTCCTGCTCCTTCGGTGTCACCCTCAGCTATCGCCCAGGCTTCGAGTTCACCGCTGACGCCCGAAGAAGCACAAAAGCAACTCGAGAAGACGGCCGAGCAAAATAATGTGCCGTTGCCCGACGAGAACCAGATCAATAAGAAGGCGCTGAAAGACTTTGCCGCCTATGCCAGTGATTTGAAGAAACAGGGCAAGCT
>JBKPJS010000153.1:0-19062 GCA_046730815.1 Acidobacteriota bacterium | reverse complement strand
GCCGTGATGAGGGCGGCGGAAGCCACGCGCGCGAGCATTCAAGACGTCAAGTCCGTACCGCCTGCGATGCAGCCGATGATGCGGCGCAAACTGGAAGTGATCCGCGCGAAGATGCTCGGCCTCCATACGAAACTGGAGAAGGCGAAACCAGAACGACTTGTAAGCGCGAAAGAACAACCGCTAAGCAAGGTGGAGCCGATACTGCAGGAATTCGAACAGTGGTTAGTTAAAGCTTCAGAACAACAACCGCCGCAGAACATGACTGCGGACATGGGGTTGAGCGCGGCGGCTGTTTCAATGAAAGCAGCAAGCTGGTCCACCGCTCCGCATTCAAGTGTCCTGCCCAATCGTTTTGTCGTCATAACGGCAAACGCGGGCGTTGCGAACCACGTCGTAGCCTGCGCGCCCGTCAGGCCTGATCTTAAACTCGGACTCGATCCGGATCCCGCACACGCTGCCGTCGAACAATACACTTACGATGCCGATGGAAATCTGATAGCCGGCGATTCCATTCGCTGGATGGTCAACTTCGACGAGGCCATCAGCGTCGGCATGGGCGTAAAGATCGTGATCACTGCCGAGCAAGCGTCGAGTGGATTTGATCGCGTCTTCGTGCTCGGAGTACGAAGTGACAACCGGGATCAGGGGCGCGCAAAGCTCGAAGCTCTGCTCGACAATCATCACTACACAAAGAACGGTCTCGCGGTCCTGCCGATCGGAACACCCACTAACAACGCTGAAACTGAAACTGCGGGTTACAAGACCAGCGACGAGCCGGATGAGAGCTATGCGATTGAACGTGGCGGGCCGTTATTCAATGCCGCCGCGCCGTCGACGACTGCCGCCGACGGGTTGCGGCTGGCGCGCGCGCTTGGCGTCGGTCCGGATCGACTCACTCATGTTGCCAATGCAGGCGGGCAGGACGTAAACGAAGCAATGTTGATGAATCGCGTGCTTTGGCCCGCCACCTTCGGCAGTTTTCTGGAAGAGTTTTTCGGATCGCTGATGCCGGTTGAAACCCGCGCTTGGATCGCGGAGTTCGCCCTTGCGAACGTCACCGCTCGCGGGTCAATTCCAACCTTCCGAGTCGGCGCGCAACCGTACGGTGTGCTGCCGGCGACGGCGTTCAGCGCGTACGTTCCGGCAACTGGACGGGCAATGTTTCCCGATCCGCCCCGCAACGTGGTCGAACGGCGCGCATTATTCAACCGGCTCCTGGGCGACGTCCTTTTACGAATGAACCAGGATTGGGGCACTCTGTGCAGCACGTACGTAAAGCACGCGCACAGCCCCGGAGTAACTAACTTCCAACAGCATTTCCTCGACATGCTGGGACTCCAGGCCACGTCGGCTACAAGTTCGTACCGGCTTTCGCTTAACTGCGCGCGCCGTCATCCACCCACCGGCTCCGGAGATCTGCTCGACTTTGGTGTGCCGGCTGCGGGAAGCACTACCGCTGCTTCGTATGGTCCAGTCGCGCTGCTCCAGCGCTTCCCCAACGTATTCCGGGATGCGCTCAGGCTTGGCCCAGGCGAGTTGATCGTGAATGGTGAAGTTGGCCCCGCGTTTGATAAGGCCTACAAACGCCTGCTCCACTGTCGCGCCTACGAAGTCAGACACTTGAAGGAACCCAAGCCTCTCACCGGCCTGAGCGTCGGACCATCCGCCGCCACCTGGATCCCGCAATTGCTTGGCGCAACGCCCGCCGCACTGATCGCGGAAGCCAACACCAGTACAGAAATACGGCCGCTGCTCTATTTACTGATCCGGCACGCGTTGCTGAATCAACTGCGCGAAGCAACGTTGGGCATCCTGGCCACCGAAGGCATGCTTACGGACGTGGCGCGCCGGCTTGCCGCGTCCTCGGATGAGTTTTTGGTCAGCACCCTCTCACAGGACTTTGCGGTCACTCAGTGGAACTATTTGTTCGCACTTCTCAGCAGCGTCGACGGTCGCTTTGGCATTGTGTTTCCCAACGCGGCGGGAACTCTTTACAACTACCTACGCACCGGCACCGAAAAGAAAATGGCTGCCTACCTCGAGAACCGCGGCAACAATCCACTGTATCTGGGGTTCGTGAATAACTCTCGCCACGCTGCTTTCAAGCAGGCTCTGATAAACCACGCCAACGACACTCAGCAACTCGTGCAGATTCCTCAGGCACGTTTAGAACAACTTCTCTTCGAACATCTCGACATGGTCGGTCATCGTCTGGATGCTTGGCTAACAGGGCTCGCGACTGAGCGGCTTGGCGAGTTGAGACGCGACCGAACACTCGGCACTTACATTGGCGCCTATGGTTGGGTTGAAAACTTACGACCGGACACTTCGAATCCGTTGGCCAGTGGTGTTCCTCCTGAGTTGATTACTGACGCACAACCTATTTATACCGACGTGGAGAACCAGGGATTCATCCATGGTCCATCACTCAATCACGCAGTGGCAGCAGCCATCTTGCGCAGCGGCTACTTGTCTGAAGCCGCTCAGCCGGACGTGGAAAACCGAATGGCGGTTAACTTGTCGTCGCGTCGCGTGCGACTGGCTCTTGATTTGATCGATGGTGTGCGCGCGGGGAATGATTTGGGATCGTTGCTTGGCTACCAGTTCGAACGTTTCCTGCACGAGGCCTATGCTAACGAAGGCGTGACGCTCGACGATTTAATTGCGCCGTTGCGTCGCGCTTTTCCATCGACAGTTCCTGTTGATGAGAGTCTGTCTTCGCCGGAAGCGTCGCGACAGATCGTCGTGGATGGGCTCGCGCTACATCAGACCGTGCAAGAGTGGATTCAGGACCACGCGGTCACTGTTGCGCCGGGGGCGACCGTCTTCGATATTCTCTATGCGGGCGGAACCTACGCTCTTTATCCTTTTGGACTTCAGGCCCATGACGGCCAGGTCTTGATACCACCCACCACAGATGCGACGTCGCGACGGCGCCTCGATGTGATGCTGCGCGCGCTCGATAACCTCGCCGATGCGGTTGACGCCGTTGCTGATCTTGTCGTTTCGGAAGGCGTCTATCAGATCGCTCAGGGCAATCACGTTCGCGCGGCGGCTGCGGTCGCCGCCCTTGCGCAGGGGAAAGCGCCTCCTCGTCCTGAGATCGTCGATACGCCTCGCAGCGGAACTCTCGTATCGCAACGACTCTTCCTTCATCTTCCGCCAATCGTGGCCTTCACCAACACTCGGCCGGCGGGTTGGCAAACCGTGCCCGAAACACCGCGGTCAATAGCCGACCCATCGTTGAATAACTGGTTGGGCGCTCTGCTCGGTTCTGCGCAAAACCTGAGGGCGCGAATCTTCAATCTGAACGGGACACAAGTTAGCGAAGTGTCTGCCGGCAATCTACAAATGCAACCTGTCGACCTGCTCGCGCTGCTTGGTCCAGGTTTCGACAAAGGACTCGGTGAATTGGCGGCACGCATACTCGACACCCGGAGGCCGAACGATGTTAACGACGCGGCGCCGCCGCCGGGCTTGCGGCTCGAACTGCAACGACATGCGGCATGGAACCTCGATATAAAAAGTTTCGTCGAAATCGCGCCGCTGCTTGAAAGCGTCTGGGAAATGTTGACGCGCGGACGCGCGGCTACCGCACATGATTGGGTATTAGAAGAAAAGGCGACTGATAACGGCGCGCTGTTGCCGGGTTCCAACGACAACGAGCTCTCTGCACGCGTCACAGCATCGCTGAACTCGCTGCGCTCCACCGGCGTCGCGCTGATGAAGATCCTGAGTAACAACGCCGATCAGGATCCGGCTTTACTGCTCGGCGATCCGAAGGTGTACGTGCTGAGTAAAGCCAACGTGTACATGACTACGGTCGACGGGCGTCGTGTTTTCAGAGACCTTGCTGCGGTTTGGGCACGTCGCAATGAACTGATCAATGCGCTCGCCGGCGCAGCGAATTTTGGAGTCACGCAGATCGATCCGCCTGTCGCATACCCGTCGCGCGACGCGGTGTTGCGCGAAGTATTTGAGAAGATCGAGACGGCGTTCATCGAAGTAGCAACACGCGTTCAGCGCACGACTCAACAGTTGGCGGCTCTGCCGGCGACAGGTCCACGTACTGATAAGTTACTTGCAGCCGCGAAGTCGATCTTCGGCGAATCGTTCGTGACGCTGCCTCAGTTTCAGTTGCGCAACTCCGCCGTCATTTTCTCATCGCTCGCTGCCAATCTCAGGCCGGTGAACGATCCATCCCTCGATGGATGGCTTAATGGTGTGGCGGCAGTGCGCGCGAATGCCGCTCGTCTTGCGCGAGTAATCACGCTTGCTGACGCGTTTGGTGTTGCAGTGCCATCGGGCGCTCCCGTGCAGTTGCCTCATGTTGCCGGCGATCCGTGGCTTGGCGGCGAGTTGCCGGCCAACTTCAACTCGACCTCGGATCGTCTTTCGCTTGTAGTGTTTGGCAGCAGTGCGCTCAACACCAGTGGAGGCGCGAATGTCGGAGTTCTCGTGGACCAGTGGACCGAGATTATTCCATCCAGGGAGGAGACTAGCGGCGTCGCAATTCATTACGACCAGCCGGACGCGGTGCCGCCACAATGCGTGCTTCTGGCAGTCCCGCCGGAGCGACGGAACGCCTGGAGCTGGAACGATCTCGTTAACACTCTGGACGAAACGTTAGAGCTTGCGAAGAACCGCGCCCTCGAACTCGAGCATTTGCACAACGATCTTTACGGCCAGATTTTGCCGGGCATAAGTGGCGAGCTTGTACCGGTCGATCTTCCGACGAGAGTGGGCGGAATCACTGATAGTCGCGTGATTCTTGATTTCGCTGGAAACAATCCGGCGGCGGCGCCGGTGTAGTGAGGTAAATCGATGGCTGATCCAATCGGATGTGAGTCGTTGCGAGTGTGGAGCCGCCTGGAACCGCGCTCGCGCCGCGTAGATTTTGATAGTGCGTTGCAGGCGCGCGTTCATGATCCGCTATGGATGTTAGCGCGCCAGTGGCAGTTCGGAGAATTCAAGGGCGAAGATAGCGGATCGCCAATCACGGCCAAGATCGCGCGCCGGACGACGCCTTTGTCCGGACTTCGTCTCAGTGCCTCTGGTCCATTTGCTCCTTATTCAGACGCGGTTCCGCTCGAAGCGGCTGTTGAGAAACTGCCGATGCAGTTCGATGTAGCAGCGCGAGCACACATGGGCCGGCGCTTCCTTGCACTTCTCGTGAATCGAATGACGGCGCTACCACCAGGCGCCCCGGCTTTTAATCCGGCTCACTATCGACAACTGTTTCGCAACGCGTTTCCTATCGCCGTGCCGTCACTGGATCCGGAAGATCCGGCCGATGCGTTAGGAGTGGCGGAACGAAGAACAAATGCTGCGGCGAATCGGATGCAACAAGCGATGGCCGGCCGATCTTTTGACGGAGTCGCACTGGCAATTGCTTTGCGGCAGGGCGTGGCGTGGTCAAGTCTGCCGACCGATTTGGTGTTAGGAGTCGTTAGTGAACATGCAGCTCTTCTGCTGGCGACATTGGGTATTTACAGCCAGTGGTTCAACAATCTGTACCTGATGCCCCAAACTCCTGCCGATACTGCCTGGAACAATTCTCAACTCGAATATCAGTTTGAATCGTCGCTGTATCGCGATGCCGGCCACTCGATGATGCTCAATGCCGCAGAGTATGCGTCGGGCAGACTCGATTGGTACTCGTTCGATCAAGGTCCGCTCACGTCAACCGCAAATCCCGGGGCTGCAAGCGTCGTTGACGTTCGCAGTTTCATTCCTTCACCCGCTGAATTCGCAGGGATGCCTTCGCCTCGTTGGTGGCAAATTGAGGACGGCGCCGTCGACCTCGGTCATATTCAGGCGGAAGCCGCAGACGTCGCAAAGATCGCCGTCGCGGAGTTTGCACTGCTGTTCGGCAACAACTGGTTCATCATTCCCTGCCGGCAGCGAGTCGGAGTGATCGCGGAGATCGAAGGAGTTATCATTACGGATGTCTTTGGTTGGAGAACGAGCGTGAGCTCGGCTACCGGCAGTTCCGGCGGCATCTGGACCCGGTGGGATTTCTTCAGTGTGACGCCGCGCGGCACTGGACCAGCTGCCGATCCGCTGGGCCAACATTTGCTGCTGCCGCCGGCTCTCGGAGACGTGCTGGAAAGTGAACCTTTTGAAGCGGCTGCATTCGTTCGCGATGAGATGACGAATACCGTATGGGCCGTCGAAACGCGCGTCCCGGACGGACTCGGCGGCGGCTGTGACGGTGCAACGCGTGCGCGGAGATTTCGCAACACGCTCGAAGCGTTAGAGAGCGACCTGCAGAATGGCGGAGCAGCACAGTCGCCAATCGATCCGGATGCAGTCCTGCGCTACCGGCTCGGCACGTCTGTCGCTGAGAACTGGATTCCGTTCGTCCCTGTTCACAAGCCACTACAGACACGCGCGATTCGGCTTCAGCGAGCATCGATGCCGCGCTTCTTCCTCGATGGCATAACTCCGGTGCGCCCGTTGACCGCGATACTTCGTCCTGGATTGCAACCGGACAACACGCAACAGCGGCCGTACTTTGTGAACGAAGAAGAGGTGCCGCGAGCTGGTATCGTCGTCGAAGCAACGGCGCAGCGAGCGCGCTGGTTCAATGGTTCGACATTCGTGTGGCACGGACGCAGAAAGAAGAGCGGTCGTGGCGAAGTCGAGAGCGGGTTACGGTTCGATGTGGTCGAACCGGTAAAGAAAAACGGAAACGGATAGACAGATTACACAGAATCTATTCTGTGTAATCTGTGGATAGACCTTGTCGAACGAAGAATTGCGTGCTACTTTCGGGGCGCCTTTGCATGTGGATACACAACTGCTTTTTAACCGGGGAACGGATGAAATACTGTGGCAAAGGTAGTCCTCTCGGGTGGTCGCGCATCCTGTGAAGGGTGGATACTCTCTTGCAGTCAGCGCTTCCTCCCCGAGGGGCACATTTTTGTCGGGCGATCTTGCTGACCGGGCTCGCCGGCGCCGGCAAGACTCACTTGCTCGATGAATTGTCGAAGCTTGGCGAACAGGTAATCGACCTCGAACGACTTGCCAACCATTCAGGATCGGTCTTCGGCGGATTGGGAAGATCGCCGCAACCCTCACACAACACCTTTCAGCAACTCGTCTCGGACGCGTGGTTGGCCGCCGACCCGGAGGCTCCACTCTGGATTGAGGACGAAGGCCCATTCATCGGCAGCGTCGGTTTGCCTTTATGGTTGACAGACATGCTGCCACAGTTACCAGTAGTCGAGGTCGAAAGTGAACTCGCGAAGCGTATTTCTCGACTTGCCGAACAATACGGCTCAATCCCACAAACAGATCTGGAAGCGGCGCTGAACAGGCTTGACCGGCGGTCCGATCGTTCGCTGGTCCACTCGGCTATCGCCGCAATCCGGACTGGACGTTTGCGAGACGCAATAGAGATCGTACTCCCCTATTACGACGATGCTTATCGTCATCGCATGGAGCAACATTCACGAAGAATACTCGCCACGCACCGGCCAGGCATCGACGATCCGCGCGCTCTGGTTTGCGCTGTCCGCACCGCGCTCGCCAAACCTAGCGCTTTTACCCGCGCAAACTGAGCTTTGCCTCAAAAGTCTTCCAGCCACAAAGAAGCGCAAAAGCACAAAAATGGTTTCTGCTGATTTTTTCATTTGCTCTCCGTCAGGGATATGAGTGTGCGACATTCCGAAATGAGCAAAGCTTTTATGTCCTTCATGTTTTGCCTATGCCTCAACGTATTTCTCCGCACCCGTGAGCGAAAAAGACACTATTCAAAACACGATGGTCTATCCCGCCCGGCGTTAAAGATTTGTTAGCAAATAATTGATGAGATAATTAGCCGTAAGTTAAAGACGATCCTCCGTTTACAAACCTAAACTCCCGCCTGCATTACCCCCATCCAGTGAACGGAGGCCCCCGATGCTTTCAAAATGCGCCCCTATAGCCCCAACTTCTCGCGTACTTCCCATCATCGCAACATTTCTAACAGCGTTGGTCTACCTGACTCTTGCCGGGGTCGTACAGGCCGAGCGCTCGGATATCCCGACTGCATCCTCAGCAACCAAAGTCTCGGTACTTTTGAAAGGAAGCAGCCATAGGCCGGATGAAACGATCAATGTGATCGTTACGTTGAATGGATCCAGGAGTCCACTTCTCAATGCCTTTCTGAAGCAAAACGGCGTTCGCTTACGTAGAGACTTTAAAAATCTGTGTATTTTCTCACTAAGCCTGTCCTACAGCAGGGTTGCTGAACTGGCTTCTTTTCCAGAGGTTTCCAGCATTTCGTCAAACGAAGTTGTGTTCACTCTAGGACACGTTTCGAGCACGAGCGGGGCAGATGCTGGACGGGCCACTGCTTCTGCTGCCGGCCACGGCTTAATCGATGGTTCCGGAGTTGGTATCGCCGTTTTGGACTCCGGCATCAGTGCTAATCACGCCCAGTTTGCGCCCGCAGCCTCTCGGATCGTCGCAAGCGTCGATTTCACAGGTGAGAATCGCACCGATGATCCGTTTGGACATGGCACTTTTGTGGCGGCGGCCGCCGCGGGTGGTCCAGGCGCCGGAGCTGATTACGCAGGCATTGCACCCGGAGCTTCGTTGTTGAACGTTCGCGTACTAAACAGCATGGGTCAGGGAACGGTTGAAACTGTGCTGGCGGGACTTGATTGGGTAGCGGCACACGCGCGCCAGTACAACATCCGTATTGTCAATGTGAGCCTTGGGACGCAAGCTATCCAGTCTTATAAATATGACCCGTTGTGTCGCGCGGTCCGCGGTTTGGTTAACTCAGGGATTGTAGTTTTTGTGGCCGCCGGCAATGGGGGAAAAGCTGACTCCGGTGAAAAAGTCTATGGCGCCATTCACTCTCCCGGCATTGAGCCGTCGGCTTTTACAATTGGAGCCTCAAACAGTTTTCAGACTGACGCGCGCCTCGATGACCAGGTCACTACCTTCAGCTCGCGCGGTCCGACGCGCAGTTACTGGATCGACGCAGACGGTGTTACTCATCATGACAACCTCTTGAAGCCCGATCTCGTAGCTCCCGGCAACAAACTCATCTTTGCACAGTCACCTGGCAATCTCCTTGTGACCCAGAATCCCACGCTGAATGAATCGGGCAGCAACGTCAGTCCGACAATGAAAATGATGCGCATGAGTGGGACCTCCGTCTCAAGTCCTATCGCGGCCGGCGCGGCTGCACTGATGCTCCAGTTAAATCCAAAGCTGACTCCGAATATGGTCAAGGCGTTCATGGAGTATACAGCCCAGAAGTTGGACGGTTTCGGAACCCTGGAGCAGGGCGCCGGGCAACTGAATATTGAAGGCGCGATGAAGTTAGTATCGGCGGTCCGTCAGGATCTTACTTCACCGGTCCAGGTGGGCACACCGCTCCTGATCGGTTCAATCGTGGCCTCTTCCTCGTTTTGCGGCAGCAGCTTCGCCTGGAGCGGCACCATTGTTCGCAAGTTCAATACGATGTCCGGAACCGGTCTAATCGAGCGCTTTCAGGGGCCATATGGCACCGGCGAACTTCTTGGGGACGGTTTCCTGATTAGCGACGGCTTGATCATCAACAAGGTTTCTCTCGTCGATGGATTACAACCGCTCGTGCCGGGCAACTCCCTCTGGACCAGCAGCAGCGGTTTCGTCGCTGATGGTCTGCTGGTTTCAGACCAGAAATTCATGACCGACGCCGTTGATATTTCAACTGCGTCGATAAATCTTACCGGCGACGTCCTCGCAGATCCCTTGATGCAGGGCGCCCGGACCATCTCCACGCCTACCATCTATGACGGTGTATTATTTACAGAAGGCATTCTGCTCTCGACGGGCCAATCACTCTCCAGCGGCGTTCTCATCAACAACAGTCAGCTCCTTGGTGACGGGATCCTTGTAGGCAGCGGAGAGTTGATCGCTAACGGTGTGAGTATTTCCGATGTGGTCATGGCCTCCGACGGAATCATCTACGGAGACGGAATCATCTATGGCGACGGAATTATCTACGGCGATGGGATCATCTACGGCGACGGGATGGTCTTCGGCGATGGGATCATCTACGGTGATGGAATCATCTATGGCGACGGAATTATCTACGGCGATTGATTTCATTCGATCTAACATTCTCAGATCAAGTACTGGAACTAATATGACGACACTTGGAAAACATTGTAGAGCTTACCCGCTTTCGCGCCTGCGCGAGTTTCCTGGCTGGACTGAAAAGCCTGAAAACGCGAGGAAAATAATGCAAGAAGTCGACGGCGAAACGGTGCAAGCACCGCGCGACTTGACCGATGAGGATTACGTTTACCTCCAGGGTAATTTCACGGTCACCGATGGAATCTTTATTGACGAGAACGTGATTTTCGACGAGGTGACTCCGAAATGGGTTGAGTTTTGTCGCAACGTTCTCAGGTATCAGCCCGTCAATGATTAATCGCGTTCGGTGTGACTTACCGGTGACTTTTGCGCCCGCAAGGGAAAACTCGGCTGTGTTTCTATTGCTTTCAGTGAAAACTTCCTCGTATTATCCCCTCCAACGGACCCGAACCATCACCCAGCGGCTATGTGTCGTCGCCCATAGCATTGTTGCTGGACAAAGAGTGATCCGGCAATCCTCCCCGGCGGTGATGTCATACATCTATAATTGGACTCGAGCGTTTGCCCAGCCCTCGAGACGTAGGGACGTCAAGTTTTGTCGAGCGGTCCCGTCAGCATCACCGAGCCACAGTGCTCCAACCTCTCGGGACCACATTTCTAAGCGACTCCATGACGTTCCCCAATTGCAATTCTTTATGCAAAGAGACTTTCTCCCAAAGATTTATGAGTTTCGTGGTTTTCGTCTCGAAGCAGCCCAACGCCGACTTCTGTGTCGGGGTCAGGCCGTCCCTCTAAAACCCAAGGTTTTGGATCTGTTGTTGTTTCTCTTGGAGCGACGTGGTGAATTGGTCGCAAAGGACGAGTTGATGAAGGAGGTTTGGCCCGACACAATTGTCGAAGAGAACAACATCACGGTCAGCATGTCGATGTTACGGAAAATACTCGGTGAGGATCGGGAAAATCCTAAGTTCATTGAAACGGTGCCGCGGGAAGGATATCGCTTCGTTGCAGAAGTCGTCGAGATGCCCATCGAGCAGACGACGGGGCGAGACGGCGGCCGATTTAACGACCCAACAGAGCCGCAGGAAGAGCTGATCGATTCGCTTGCCGTGCTGCCGATGGAGGGTGCGAATAAGGATTTCAGCTCGGAGTATCTCTCTGACGGTATTACTGAAAGCATCATCAACATGTTATCGCGAATTTCCAGGTTGCGCGTTCTGGCCTGCAGCACAGTTTTTCGCTTTAAAGGGAAGGACATCGATCCGCAACAAGTCGGTACCTTGCTCAATGTCAGGGCGGTAATGATGATTCGGGTGATACGGCTTGAGGATAAGCTGATCATCCGCAGCGAGTTAGTAAAAGTCTCCGATGGCTCACAGCTCTGGGGAGAGCAGTACAGTCGTGACCCTTCCGACATTCTTGCGATTCAGGAGGAAATTGCGAGGGCGATAACGGAGAGTTTGAAATTCGAACTGACCCATAACGATAAAGTCAGCTTCACTAAACAGTCAACGCGTAGCGCTGAAGCATACAATCTTTATCTGAGGGGCCGCTATTTCTGGAACAAATACAGCAAAGAATGGGTGCTGAAAGCAATCGAGATTTTCAAGCAGGCAATCGCCATTGACTCCAATTACGCGCTGGCCTATTGCGGTTTGGCTGATGCTTATTTCCGGTTGTCAAACGTGCACTTCCCGCCACGCGAGGTTTTACCCAAAGCGAAAGAGGCGGCCGTGCGAGCCGTGGAAATCGATGAACATCTGGCAGATGCCCATTCATCATTGGGTCTGGTCAAGGTCTACTCTGACCACGATTGGAATGGGGCCGAAACCGAATTTAGAAAAGCACTCAGGTTGAATCCGGATCTCATCTCGGCCCATCAACGATTCGGGTCGTATCTGACCTTCATGGGGCGCTTTGAAGAATCCATCAGGCATTACGAGACGGCGCTGGATCTCGATCCATTCTCGCTGCAAATAAATATGAACCTGGCTACCACCTATTACCTCCGGGGTGAGTACGACAGGGCGATCCAGCATTTAACAAAGACATGCGAGTTGGAACCCAATTACATGCCAACGCATTTCGTCCTTGGTAGTGCTTATGTTCAGCAGGGACGTCTGCAAGAGGCGATCGAGGAGTTCAAGTTTATTTGTAAGCTGGACGAGGAGGCATACCTCGCACTGGGGTTCATGGGATATGCTCACGCGCTGGCTAACCAGCATGCCGAAGCAGAAACCCTGCTCGATGTGCTGCAGGAGATTTCCCAGAGAAAGTACGTTTCTCCATATAGCATGTTGTTGATTCATCTTGGGCTTGGACCGCAGGACCGTGTCTTTGAACTCCTCGAACAGCTTTACGAAGAAGGCAACGATTGGTTGGTTTGGCTCAAAGTCAGCCCAGAGCTCAAGAATGTGCGCAACGATCCCAGATTTAAGAACCTTTTGATGCGCCTTGGCTTCACTCATTGATCAGCTAACGCGCGCATCTCCTCAAACCCTCCACTGCGCTTTCTAGCCAATTATTAGCAATCATTTAGCAGCTAGCTAAAGACTCCAGCCCAGCACTCGTCTTAATCTGCGTAGCAATAACTCGGGAGAAGCACTCAGGATCGAGTGCTACGACGTTATGCAACAAGCAACGATATTATTTTTAGAATTTGAGGCCGGCGAGCAGTTGGGAACCACACTTCGCCAGATCCTGGAGTCGTGTCCGGATCCGGAATTCACTCTCGCCTACCACACCTGCCATGGCGTCGACGTTGTCGATGGTGAGCTGTCTAAGATTATCGCTAGAAACAAGCCGCTGCTGATCCTGCTGGTGCTGCCTCATGTTCACCTGAAATGTCTGGATGCGCTCTTTCGAGTACTCGAACCGGCAGCATCAGTTGCGCGCATCGTAGTCGTGGTCGAGTCGGACCAGGAAGACTTGATTGAACTGGTTAGACCGAATGTTGACGACTTTATCATCGGACCCCTGCGAGATTCGGAGGTCCTGCTGCGTGTGCGGCGGCTCCTTAGTCAGAGTTGTCAGGAGCAAACCACGCGACGATCTCTTACAGAGAAACTGGGTTTGCAACAACTCATTGGCCAACACCCGCTCTTCGTCTCCGAGACAACCAAGATTCCAGTAGTAGCGAGATCTGACGCTTCAGTGCTGATTTCCGGAGAAACAGGAACGGGAAAGGAAATGGTGGCTCGTGCAATTCACCACCTCAGTCCACGTGCAGGCAAACCTTTCGTACCGATCAACTGTGGGGCCATTCCGGTTGAGCTAGTGGAGAATGAATTGTTCGGTCACGATAAAGGAGCGTTTACTGGAGCCGCCGACGCGCGTGATGGTTTGATCCACGAAGCAGAGGGAGGGACGCTCTTTCTCGATGAAGTGAATTGTATGCCCTTGTTCGCCCAGGTCAAATTGCTGCGCTTCCTGCAAAGCAAAGAGTACCGCAGGCTGGGCATCACGAAGTCGTTGAACGGCAACGTGCGGATCATCGCAGCCTCCAACGCGGACCTTGAAACAGAGCTTGCTGCTGGAAATCTTCGCCGGGATCTGTACTACCGGTTGAATGTCGTCCCCATCGTTCTACCACCGTTACGCGAGCGCGGAAACGATATCATTCTTCTGGCTCGTCATTTCCTCGCTCAGTACGCAGCCAAACTAAACAGTCCGGTTGTCGATTTCTCTTCTGAAGCGGAGCGCAAGCTGTTGCTCTACAGTTGGCCCGGCAACGTGCGTGAACTGGAACACGTTATTGAGCGCGTATTGATTTTATGTACTGAGAAGATCATTCGAGAAGATCACATCGTTTTACCGAGCGACACTAACTCATCGCAATTGTCGTTTCAGGAAATGAAAGCAAATGTCATCTCTCAATTTGAAATAACGTATATCCGGAGCTTGCTGACGGTCTACAGGGGCAACATCACCAGGGCCGCGCAGGCGGCGCAAAAAGAGCGGCGGACGTTTTGGGAGTTGGTCCGGAAACACAATATCGATGTGGAGAAGTTCAAGACAGCTAACGCCGGTGACTAGGGGATTGACATGTTCAGGCAGGGCAAGTTTGCCATAGTGCTAAGTGCCTGAAACGCAAAGCGGTAGTTAACGAAACGGCGATCTTTATGGGTAGAAAAGCCCGGAAGACGACCAGACGAAGGCAAATTTCTCAACGATTTTGTATTGCACAGTAAATGCATTAAGGGAAGCCGTAATGAAAAGCGATTCACTCAAAGAACAGCGAGAAGCTTCCCATTACATCCTCGACTATCTGTCCGACAATCCCGACGCCGGCGACACCTTCGAAGGAATTATGGAATGGTGGTTGCTGACTCGAAGCATAAAGTTCGAAGTGCGAACTGTCTCCGAAACATTAGCCAGCCTGGTTGCTGAAGGACTGATCGTGGAACAGAAGGGACTCGATTCACGCAGCATTTACAGGATCAACCAGACTGAAGAAAACAGGCAAAAGATTTCAAACCGGCTCAGGGAGATCAGGAGTTCGTTGGACGACTGAGCTGGGACTCGCCATCGGGTCGCACAAAGATGGCACTTCGCGGTGAGCGGCGTTCATCAGGAGGTTAAGGTTGAGGGCAGTGTTGGAGTTTCAAATCACATAACTCAAAGAGCTACTGGCTCAACCAGCCTGACCCTTAACCTACTTGATGACGTATCCGCTGACGCGGACGTCAAAACGCGACCGCTTTCGCAAAAAGATGAATAGGATAAATTGGTTCAACGTGCGGTAGCTCTGCCTCAAACCCAGTTTCATCAACGAGCAACTGCCTTATCGGAAACATCGAAAGGGCATTAGAGATGTCAAGTCTTAATCTCGATCCTCTTAGCTGGTACGTGGTCCATACTCATCCCAAACAGGAAGATCGCACTAGCGATAACTTGATGGCCTGGGGAATAGAAACTTTGACGCCCAAGTTGCGGGTGAAAAAGTATAACGAGTTCACTGGCAGGTTGACTCAGGTGATTAAGCCGTTTTTCCCCGGCTACATCTTCACACGCTTCAAGTTTAATGAGCTGTACCACAAAATCCGCTTTACCAGAGGCGTCCACAGTCTCGTATGTTTTAATAACAAGCCGATTCGGGTCGACGATGAAATCATTGATCTGGTCCGATCCAGGATTGGAGGTGATGGTATCATGAAAGAATTTGAGCAACTCCGGGCCGGCGATGAAGTGGTAATCAACGATGGACGCTTCCAAAACTTCTGCGGTGTTTTTGAACGCGAGATGCCGGATTCGGATCGAGTCCGGATACTTTTGAACACCGTGAGTTTTCAGGCCCATATTGTTGTGGATAGAGCGTTGGTTAACAAAGTCTCCCCGGAAAAGCAAGCACCCGTCCAACCCAATTTCGCTCATAGTTTTTGAAATCCCGACAGCAGACACCGCATAGACGTAGCGAGTGATTAGTTCACACGCACTAATGGCCAGGGCTTGCCGACCTTTGCGCCGGCAACCACGTTAGGAGGAAACGCCATGAACATTAGCGATTGCGATAGAGAGATACGACCAGTTACAAGGCAGTTGTCAACCACGAAGAGCAATACTCGATCTCGCCTGCGGATCGCAAAAATCCGCCTGGCTGGAAGGACACGGGCAAGGTTGGCCCAAAGGCGGAATGGCTTGAGTACATCAAAGAAGTGTGGATCGATATGGGGCCACTGAGTCTGCGGAAGAAAATGGACGCAATGGCCACGCTCCCGTGGTAGCTGCGTAGAGCCGGCAAAATCCGCCACCACTTCACACAATGCAAGCGAACCAATACTCATCACGCGATGCGTTGCTCAAAAGATTTCAGTCAGGAGAGCAAGCAAAACTGCGTGTTTATATCGCCGCAGCTCCAGGAGCCGGCAAGACCTATCGAATGCTCGAAGAAGCTCATCTGCTGAAGCGCCAGGGCATAGATATTGTTATCGGTATGATCGAAACTCATGGTCGTGCGGATACGAAAACTATGGTCGGCGATCTGGAATGCATACCAATGAACCGCCTTCAAAGTCACGGCGTGGTCGTCGAAGAAATGGACGTCGTGGCGATCGTTTGTCGCCGCCCCGCAGTTGTGTTTGTGGATGAAATTGATCACACAAACAAAGGAAACTCACGCAATAAAAAACGATATCAGGATGTACTCGATCTGTTGAATAACGGTATTTCTGTAACTACGGCAGTTAATATTCAGCATCTGGAATCTCTCAACGAACTGCTCAATACCATGACTGACGTGCACGAGCGCGAAATGGTTCCCGATCATTTTTTGCGACGCGCAGACGAGATCGTGAATGTTGATGCTCCAGTCGAGACTATCCTCAGCCGTCGTTTGACGGTCTGGTCCGCACACGATATCGAGATCTTGCGTGAACTCGCACAGGCACAAGTAGAAGTCACCCCCGGCTGCCAGGCATAGGCTCACACAAATGAATAATTCCAAGTCGTATTACCTGAGACAAAACGTCCAGGCGGAACCATTATTCAATCAATGGTATGCGTGGTCGCACCTGATCGCGCCTGCGTCGGCCGCGATGAACATCGCGAATCTGCATGTGAAGATTATGAAGTCGTACATTGCAGCACCGCAGGTCCACGCGAACGCAGTGAAGAACCCGGCGCTGCTCGGAGGCCCATTTGTTGACTACGAAGGCCGTCGAGTTGATGAAATGGAAGCTTTGCTTAAAGAAACCCTCAAAGCGCAAGCTCACATGATTCAATTTGCAGAATCAGTTGCGACGCTTGATCAGATGTTGGCGGCCGAGGCCAAAGGCTACTCACTTGAACCACTTTATAAAAAGATTCCTGAGAATTTAAAAGGCTTTGTCGAGATAGTTTACGACCTCAATAACAACCCTGCGATTAAATTTATTGAGGGGTTGCTATACAAGAGCGAATACTACAACCCCTCATCTCAGAGCCTGGCGCTCTCGTTAATCGATCAAGACGATCGCGCCTTCGCATTGAGCACGCCCCGGCTCCTGAATGGCAAATCACTTCAACTCCAGGTTCCATTTGGCCATTGCGCAGTTGATGAATTGTTCGGGATGAGGACTGTGCCGCGCCAGTGCGGTGAAATCGAGGAAATGATTGGCTTGACGGCGCGAGACCACGATCTTTTTAGCTCGTTACTAACTCCGGAACCGGCTCCGGCAGCGCGCAAGTATAGCGGCGACGGTGTCCGCCTGCGTTATTACGGACACGCATGCGTGTCGCTCGAATCAAGGGATTTGTGCATTCTGATCGATCCCGCGATTAGTTATGCCTACGAAAATGGGATCAAGCGCTTCACGTATGTGGACCTGCCGCCGGTTATCGACTACATCCTGATTACGCACGGGCACCAGGACCACATCATGTTTGAGTCGTTGCTGCAATTACGACACAGAACAAAAACCATTATTGTGCCGAGAAGCAAAGGCGGGTGTTTGGAAGATCCGTCCCTAAAAATGATTCTGCAAAACATCGGCTTCAAGCACGTCATTGAGCTCGACGAGCTCGAAACAATTGAAATCGAAGGCGGAAAAATCACCGGTGTCCCATTTTTTGGAGAGCACGCCGATTTGAATATCGGCAGCAAGATCGCCCACTTGATCCAACTCAAGAAGAAGACATTTTTGTTTGCAGCCGATTCCAACAATATCGAGCCGAAGCTATATGAACACGTCTTTAAGCTGTTAGGCGACATCGATGTTCTATTCATGGGCATGGAATGCGATGGCGCCCCATTGAGCTGGTTGTACGGACCGCTGATCACAAAGCCGCTGGATCGAAAGATGGATCGCTCGAGAAGACTTTCCGGTTCGGATTATGAGAAGGCAAAGGCAATAGTCGATCAGTTTAATTGCAAAGAGGTGTACGTGTATGCGATGGGCCAGGAGCCCTGGCTCAACTATGTCATGAGTATTAAATACACCGAGCGATCCCTGCCAATCATTGCTTCAAACCAACTGATCGAAAACTGCCGGAAGCGAGGCATCGTCGCCGAACGCCTGTTTGGTCAGAAAGAGTTGTTGTATCACTAGATTCCTACCGTACCAGGCTTTGCATCCAAACCCATCCCAATAAAAGAGTAGCCTCCTATGAATACAAAACCTATTCGCTGGGTTAGCGTAGCTATTATCTCCGCGCTGCTGGTAACGTCGGTAACTTTTCGCGTGCGAGCTGATGAAGGTTTCTTTTTGCCAGACTCGCTTCCTGAGATCGGCGAGAAAGAACTACAGCGCCGCGGCCTTGAAATTCCGCTCACTGACATTTATCACGCCGCCGGCGCCAGCATGAAGGATGCTGTCGTCATGGTTAACAATGGCACCGGGGAGTTTGTTTCACCCGACGGTCTATTGCTCACCAACCATCACGTCGGCTTCGGCGCCCTCGTCGGCGCTTCCAATGCAACGAATGACTACGGACGCAATGGATACAAGGCGTCGTCGCGCGCCGAAGAACTTCCCGCTAAAAACTACACGGTCACCATTACGCAAGATCTGAAAGATGTCACCGGCGAGATATTGAAAGGCATCGGTGAAAGCACAACGTCTGCTGCGCGCGCGGAAACCATTGCCAAACGCATCAGCCAGATGGAAGCGGCAGGACGAAATGCGGCTGACGGAATCAGCGTGCGAGTGTTGCCAATCAGCGAAGGCCTTTCTTACTACAAGTTTACTTATCTAACCTTAAGCGACGTTCGGATCGTTTATGCGCCGCCCAAAAATATCGGCTTTTTTGGCGGTGATCCTGACAATTTCGAATGGCCGCGACACACCGGCGACTTCATGTTCATGCGGGCTTATGTTGGACCAGATGGAAAGCCTGCTGCGTATTCAGCCAACAACGTCCCTTTCAAACCAAAGAAATTTTTGACGCTCTCAACAGGCGGTGTGAAGGAAGGCGATTTCCTGATGGTGCTGGGATACCCGAATAATTCGCGCCGCTATCGGGAAAGTTTCTCCGTAGCCTACAACCAAAACTTTGCTTTACCGT